>DASZYM010000278.1:0-3481 GCA_035545355.1 Dongiaceae bacterium | reverse complement strand
CGAAGGTGGCGATGACCTGCTTGCGGTATTCCTCGAACGGCGCCTGGTCGCCGCCGGTCATGTTCTCCTGGACGATCATGTAGGCAGCCATGCTGTCGCTCCTATTCGGGCAGGCCGTAGATCTGCTGCGGCTCGGAGAAGCCCTGCAGGTCGTAAGCGCCGAGCGGCACCAGCATCGAGCCGCAGGGCGAGGCGAAGGCGCGCGAGGCGAGCAGCGAGCGGCCGAGCGGGCGGCACAGCGCCTGGATGCGCGACGCCAGATTGACCGCCGGGCCGATCGCGGTGAAGTCGAGCCGCGCCGAATTGCCGATCGCCGCGCCGATATTGCCGTAGGAGACCGAGCCCGCATGGAGGCCGATGCCGGCCTTGATCGGCGGCTTGCCGGCGCTGGCGCGGATCTCATTCAAGCCGTCGAGCGCGTCGAACGCCTCATAGGCCGCCTGCAGGGCGACATGGCATTTGCTGTCGCGGTCGAGATCGTCGCGCATCGGGAAGATCGCCAGCATCGCATCGCCGATGAATTTCAGGATCTCGCCGCCGCGGGCATGGACCGGCCGCGCCATCGCGTCGAAATAGTCGTTCAAGAGCGCGATCACCTCGTCGCGCGGGAGCTGGTTGGAGAGCATGGTGAAATCGCGCAGGTCGCAGAACCAGATCGCCGCGGCCAGGGTCGTGCCCTCGCCGCGCCGGATCCGGCCGCTCAGCACCTGCTTGCCGGCATCGGCGCCGAGATAGATCTCCAGCAGCGAATCCGCCAGGCGATGCCATTCGCGGGCCTCGACCACCATGGCGATCAGCGGCATCAGCGCCTGCATGCCGATGATGTGCTGGTCGGTGAAGCCTTGCGGCGCATCGGTGGTGATCGAGAGCGAGGCCCGGGGCTCGCCGTCGAGCTCGAGGGCGAAGATCGCGTAATCGGTGGCGCCGGTATCGCGCAGCTCCTGCAGCACCGGGAAGTCGATCTGCGCCTCCGGCCCCGCGAGCCGGCGGCGGATGATCTTCTCGCCGTTCTCGTAGATCCGCCGCATCGGGCTCATCAGATAGGCGGCGCTGGCGGTGATCGCGTAGTCGCGCTCGATCCGCTGCGCCGTCCTGTCGCCGCGGTTCCAGAGATAGCCGAGCGCCGCCACCTGGGGATGCAGCGTGCGCTGGGCGACGTAGATCCGCTGCAGCGGCAGCCCGCCTGCGGAGAGCTCGCGCGCCAAGGCTGCGACAAAGTCGACCAGCTCGGTGATGCGCCGGCCCTCCTCCAGCAGCCAGCGGAAGCCGCGATTCTGGAAGCCGGTGCCGACCAAGGCGGCGATGTCGCCGGCCGCCAATGGCCGCCGCTCGCGCCGCGGCGTGGGCACGTTCCAGGGATCGTTGGCGGGGCGCCGGCTGGGGTCGGAATCGACCAGCGGCAGCGCCTCGTCCTCACGCGAATTGCTCTTACCGGGAGCCGCCATAACCTTGTTCAGATTGGGGTTGAAGCGCCTTTTGGCATCGCCCATCTTCGATGCAACAGAGATTAATGGAGCACTCCATGTTCATCCAGACCGAAGAAACGCCAAACCCGGCGACGTTGAAATTCCTGCCGGGTCGCGAAGTGGTGGCTTCCGGCAGTGTGGATTTCGCCTCCCGCGAGACCGCGGGCCGTTCGCCGCTCGCCGACCGCCTGTTCAAGGTGGATGGCGTCGAGCGCGTCTTCCTCGGCCAGGACTTCGTCACCGTCACCAAGTCGGGTGCGAAGGACTGGGCGGTCATGAAGCCGGCTCTGCTCGGCGTCATCATGGAGCATTTCGTCTCCGGCCAGCCGGTGCTGCTGGCCGAAGGCGCCGCCGCGCCCGCCGGCGAGGAGGGTGAGGAAGACGAGATCGTCGCGCAGATCAAGGATCTGCTCGAGACCCGGGTACGCCCGGCGGTCGCGCAGGATGGCGGCGACATCATCTTCCATTCCTTCGAGGACGGCGTGGTCTATCTGCATATGCAGGGCTCGTGCTCCGGCTGCCCCAGCTCGACGGCAACGTTGAAGATGGGCATCGAGAACATGCTGCGCCACTACGTTCCGGAAGTCGTCGAGGTCCGTCCGGTCTGAGCCGGGCCGACCTTCTAGAGCGCGTCGCGGAGAGCGTCGATGCCCGATAGTCCGGATTCGATGTCCAAGAGTCCGGTCCGTGGGGCTTCGGCGCCCGATCCGCGCTTCTGCGAGACCCTCGACGCGCAGTCGCTCGACCAGCTCTTCCGCGAAGCCCATACCACGCGGCGCTGGGCCGATCGCCCGGTGCCGGATGCGATCCTCGCCCAGGCTTACGATCTTGCCAAGCTGGCGCCGACCAGCGGCAATTCGCAGCCTTTGCGCATCCTCTTCGTGCGCTCGCCCGAGGCCAAGGCGCGGCTGAAGCCCTGCCTCTCGCCCGGCAATGTCGAGCAGACCATGGCGGCGCCGGTGACGGCGATCTTCGCCATGGACCTGGAATTCTACGAGCATCTGCCGTTCCTCTATCCGACCGAGGATGCACGCTCCTGGTTCGCCGGCAAGCCGGAGGCGATCCAGAACAATGCCGAGCTCGGCAGCGCCTTGCAGGCTGGATATTTTATCCTGGCCGCCCGGGCGCTGGGTCTTGCCTGCGGCCCGATGGGCGGGTTCGGCCGGCACAAGACCGACGAGACCTTCTTTCTCGGGACCGAATGGGGCAAGACCTGGCGGTCGCGCTTCCTCTGCAATATCGGCTATCCCGGCTCCGGCGGGTTCCGGCCGCGCGATCCGCGCTTCGCCTTCGACCAGGCCTGCCGCGTCGAATAGCGGCGCGACTCTAGGGCAGCATCTTCGGGATCAGGAAGGCGTCGGCCAGCCACCAGACGAAGACGATGGTGCCGACCGGCCAGGCCAGGAGCTCGATCGCCGGCTGGGTGAAGGAGACGCTGCCGATCAGCGTCAGGACCAGCATGGTGATGCCGGTGACCGGGCGGCCCAGATAGAGGCGATGCGCGCCGAAGCTTCCGAGGAAGGTCCAGAACACGTAGGCCATGCGGATCGATTTCTTTCCGCCAGCGCGTTTTTGCGCTGCGTCTTCCTCCGCGGTGCGCTGGATGGTGGCGCGATATTCCGCCCGCAGCTCCTCGGCGATCTCGGCCTTGGTCTTCTCCGCCATCGCGCCCTCCGGGCCTACATCAGCGGCTTCGGCAATCCCGCCTGATCCACCAGTGGATAGTCCCGCGCGTTAAAAAGCTGATAATGCCACCATTCATTCTTGTAGAAGTCCCAGCCGGCGGCCGACATCAGGCCCATCAAGGTGAAGCGGTTGCGCTGCGCCTCGAGCGGGATGTCGGTGCGGGCATGGTGGGAGAGGGCGCTCATCTCGTCGAAGCCGGTGCCCATGTCCAGCTCCTTGCCGGCGCCGTCGATCAAGGTGAGATCGACCGCGACGCCGCGGCTGTGCGGCGAGCCGCGCCGCGGATTGGCGACGAACTCCTCGCTGGGATAGGCCTCCCAGAGCTTCCA
>DASZYM010000277.1:0-5530 GCA_035545355.1 Dongiaceae bacterium | reverse complement strand
CCGGTCAGCGTGCTGGGATTGGCGCTGGTCGGGTTCTGCACGTTCGCCCCGCCGTTCAGCGGCACAGTCGTCGTCCCCGACGTGCCCTGCTGCTGCGACAGGCACTCGGACTGCTGGGTCGGCGTCAGGATCATGCAATTGGTGCCGGGCGGGAAACTGGCGGTCTGCGCCGCCGCCGCCGTGGCGAACCCGGTCGTGCCGAGAAGAAGGGCGGCGAACGCCGCCTGGGCCTTGCGCTGCGTCATCGTCTTCTCTCCTTTAAAGTCAGTGCATCGTTCTGCCGCTTCGGGCCGATGTCTGCGCCGGCGCGGTCCGCGGCGTGCTGGGCTGCTCCCGGGTCTGGACCCCGCTGCGCTGGATATTCCCGAGCTGCTTGTTGCAGGAGATCCGGCTCTGCCCGGCCTCTTTGCCGCAATCGGTGTGGGGCGCGTAGAGCGCGGCGGAGGCCGTGCCGCAAAGCGCCACGCCCAATACGAAGGCCGCGGCGATTTCGGCGAAATGCGATGGATGGGGTGTCATTCTGGATGCTCCAAATCTTCGGCAAATCCGCGAGGTCCGGAGCGGACCGGGCAATCCAGAAAGCTGCAGGATCGTCGGGGGCGCGCGACGGCTCGCCCGCGGTGTCGTGCCGAACCAACGGCGACCCGGGAGCGGGGTTCCCGATGCGGCGTTTCGGGGCTTCGCGCGATTGCAGCATGCGTCGCTGTTGATTTGCACGCGGCGGTGCCGTAATCCGGAAAGCGGCGGGGGAGCGCCGCCACCCCAGGACCGGAGCCAGCATGAAACGCCTCGACCAGAAGCTCGCGCGAATCCGCGCCGGCAAGTACAAGCCCGCCGATTTCATCATCGCCGACGCCAAGGACGGCGATATGGGACCCAGCCTCACCTCCAGCGGCCCGCACCGCGCCAAGGACGGGAGCTGGACCCGCTATCGCACGCGCGCCGAGTTCCTCGACCAGATCCGGGCGATCGTGCGGCAGGATGTCCTGGACATCATGCTGGTCTCGGCCTCCAACCTCGAGCTGCTCAACGAGGGCAAGCTGTTCCAGAAGAGCGCCGTCCAGCCGGCGATCCGCGCCAACGACACGACCTGCATCTGGCGCATGCGCGGCGCGACCTATCATCACACGGCATCGCGCCCGTTCCGCAGCGCCTCGCTGCCGCGGGTGATGTACGGCGCCGCCAAGGCGCCGGCCCGGAAGGGCGCCATCAAGGGCACCGATCTCGGCCTCTATTCCATCACCTTCAACAACGACATCGAGGCCGACATCCGCTCGCTCGAGGCCTATGCCGCGTTCCGCGCCGAAGCCGCGGCGATCGGCTTCCGCCACTTCCTCGAAGTCTTCAATCCGAACGTCGATACCGGCATCGATGCCAAGACGCTGCCGCATTACATCAACGATGCGATCCTGCGCTGCCTGGCGGGCGTCACCAAGGCCGAGCGGCCGCAATTCCTGAAGATCGCCTATAACGGCCCGAAATCGACCGAGGAGCTCGCTTCCTTCGATCCGAGCCTGGTGGTCGGCGTGCTCGGCGGCGGTGCCGGCACGACTCGCGACGCCTTCGAGCTGATCCATCAGGCGGAGAAATACGGCGCGCGCGTCGCTTTGTTCGGCCGCAAGATCAACCTCGCGGAATCACCGCTGGAAATGGTCGCCATGCTGCGCCGTGTCGCCAGCCATGACATCGGGCCCAAGGAAGCGGTGAAGGCCTATCATGCCGCCCTGCAGAAGCAGGGGATCAAGCCGGAGCGTGCGCTGGAGGACGATTCCAAGGTGACCGAGGCGGTGTTGAAAGAGGCGGCTGCTTGAGCACGGCCGGCCGGCGGGGCTTCATCACCGGCGGAACCTGGTGCGTCGATCGCAACAAGCTGATCGACTACTGGCCGGAGGAGAACGGCATCAGCCATATCCTCAGCGAGGAGCGCCGCAACGGCGGGTCGGGCAGCAATCTCGCGATCGACATGAAGAAGCTCGACCCCTCGATGCCGGTCGAGACCATCACGCTGGTCGGCGACGACGATGACGGCCGGTTCCTCATGGCCGAGGCGGATGCCTACGGCATCGACCGCAGCCGTGTGACCGTCAGCGCCGAAGCGCCGACCCATTACACCGACTGCTTCGGCTCGCAACGCACCGGCCGGCGCACCCACATCACCTTCCAGGGTTCGGGCGCGCTGCTGACGCCCGATCACTTCGACTTCTCGACCAGCACCGCGCGGATCGCCCATCTCGGCCTGCCCGGCGAGCACCGCGCCATGGACGTGCCCTGGCGGGGCGACGCCAACGGATGGGTCACGGTCTTGAAGAAGGCGCGCGCCGCCGGGCTCATGACCAATCTCGAGCTCGTCAGCATCGAGCCCGATCGCGTCGCCGCGCTGATCCGACCCTGCCTGCCGCATCTCGATCTCCTGATTGTGAACGACCA
This sequence comes from Dongiaceae bacterium, assembly GCA_035545355.1. Taxonomy (GTDB): domain Bacteria; phylum Pseudomonadota; class Alphaproteobacteria; order Dongiales; family Dongiaceae; genus Dongia. Next base: position 3,103 of record DASZYM010000277.1, on the reverse strand, counting down.
CGAGATCGGCGCCGTCGTCGGCATGACGACGCTGACCAAGGATGGCACCGATATCGCGGCCTGCATCGCCGCCGCGAAAGCGGTGCTCGCCGCCGGCACGATGCAGCTCGTTGCGGTGCATTTCCCCGCCGGCGGCCTGGTCGTGACCCGGGCGGGCGAGTTGATCCGCCGGCCGTCCTGCAAGGTCCCGGTTTCGGAGATCGTCGGTGCCAACGGCGCCGGCGACGCCTTTGCCGCGGGCTTTCTCTACGGATTTCACGAGGGCTGGCCGCTCACCGATTGCCTGCGGCTGGCCCATGCCTCGGCCGGGGCCTCGCTGCGCGCCATCTCGACCAGTGGTGCGGTCGAGACCTGGCAGGAATGCCTGGCGCTCGCCGAAAGCTGGGGCGACCGCGATCCGATCTGAGGCGCGGCCGGGAACGAACGGTAAAGCCGTGGATTTCCCAGGGACCTAGGGCACCGGACCCAGGCGTCATCCGTTAACACCTCGCTATTCACCGGGCGCGGTTCCTGGTAGAACGGCCGCAAGGGGCGGAGTTTCTCGCCGCGAAAGGACATCAACAGTTTGCTCCTCCATAACGTCTTCCGATCCGTCCGCGGCCGGCCGCATGGTCGATCCCCCCATGGTCCATCGCTGCGCTGGCTGCTGAAACCCCTTCTGCTCGGCCTGCTTCCCGCAGCCCTGACCGCCTGCCAGGCCGGCCATCCGGCGATCGCCGACAGCACCGGTCCGATCGATGCGGAGCGCTGGTCCGCCGCCGGCCTCTATCTGGCCGGCCAGCACGCCGTGAATGCAGGCGATATGAAGACCGCCGCGGACCTGCTGCCGCTGGCGCTCGATGCCGATCCCGGCAACACCAATCTCTCGCAGCTCGCGCTGGTCGCGCTGGTCAGCGACGGCCGCTTCGACCAGGCGATCGCGCTCGCGAAGCAGACGGTCGCGACCGATCCCAAGGCGCCGCTGGCCGGCATGGTGATGGCGATCGATGCGGCGAAGCGCGACAAGCCGGACGAGGCGCACAAATACCTGAACGGGATGGGCGAGGACGCCGTCGGCCGCATCGCGCAGCCGTTGATGGTCGCCTGGCTGATCCTGGGAGAGCAGGGCCTCGACAAGGCCGAAGCCGCGATGCAGCCGATCGAGGCGGTCGACGGGCTGAAGCCGCTGGTCGAGGCGCATCTCGCCATGATGGAGGAGATGAGCGGCAAACCCGACGCCGCGGCGAAGCGCTTCGCCGGCCTCGCCGACGACGAGCACCTGACCTCGCATATCCTCGAGCTCTACGTCGACCTGCTGCATCGCCAGGGCCGCGACGCCGACGCGAAGAAGCTGATCGACAAGTTCCGCGGCGCGACCAACGATCTCAGCGGCTCGATGGCCGATGTGCTCGAAGCGCGGCTGAAGCAGCCGGCGCCCAAGCAGCCGCTGGTGGACACGCCGGCCAAGGGCGTCGCCGAGGTCCTGTTCGACATCGGCAGCCTGCTGCGCTCGGACAAGCTGAACGGCCAGGCGATCCTGTTCAGCCGGATGGCGCTCTACATCAACCCGAACCTCGACATCGCCAAGCTGCTGGTCGGCAATCTGCTGCAGGACGGCGACCATCTCCAATCGGCGATCGAGGTCTATCAGGCCGTGCCGCCGGATTCCCCCTATCGCTGGAGCGCGCAGCTCGCGATCGCCGACAGCCTGCGCGACCTCGACAAGACCGATGATGCGCTGAAGCAGCTCCAGGACCTGGTGAAGGCCGAGCCCAAGCGCACCGAGGCGGCGATCGCGCTCGGCGATCTCCTGCGCCGCGAGAAGCGCTACCCGGAAGCGGCCGACGCCTATTCGACGGCGATCGATCGCATCGGCATGCCGCGCGCCGACGACTGGTCGGTGTTCTATTTCCGCGGCACCGCCTATGAGCGCAACAACCAGTGGGACAAGGCCGAGCCCGATTTCGAGAAGGCGCTGGCCCTCTCGCCGGACCAGCCCTATGTGCTCAACTACCTCGCCTATACCTGGGTCGAGAAGCGCGAGCATCTCGACCAGGCGCTGAAGATGCTGGAGAAGGCGGTCCAGCAGCGCCCGGAGGAGGGCTTCATCGTCGACAGTCTCGGCTGGGCCTATTACCAGCTCGGCAAATACGACAAGGCGGTCGGCTATCTGGAGCGCGCCGTCGAGCTGCAGCCGGAAGATCCCGTGCTGAACGACCATCTCGGCGACGCCTATTGGCGGGTCGGTCGCAAGGCCGAGGCGAAGTTCCAGTGGAGCCGCGCCCTCAACTTCAAGCCGGATGCCGACCAGGTCGGCCAGATCGAAAGCAAGATCAGGAACGGCCTGCAAGCAGCGCCGGCGGCAGCCAAGACCCAGCAGGACGGCTAGTCAGAAGACAGATGTCAGATTACAGATGACAGAAGGCGCCGAATCTCGTTCTTCTGACATCTGATATCTGACATCCGTTCTCTGAATCATGCTCGCCCCCGCCAAGATCAATCTCTACCTGCATGTCGTCGGCCGGCGCCCGGACGGCTACCATCTGCTCGACAGCCTGATCGTCTTCGCGGAAACCGGCGACGTGGTGACGGCGGAAGCGGATTCGGCCCTCTCGCTCGCCATTGACGGTCCCTTCGCCGGCAAGCTCTCGGCCGATGACGACAATCTCGTCTTGCGTGCCGCGCGGGGCCTGCGCGACATCGCCGGCACGACGGCCGGGGCGCGGATCAAGCTGACGAAGACGCTCCCCGTCGCTTCCGGCATCGGGGGCGGTTCCGCCGATGCCGCGGCGACCTTGCGCGTCTTGTGCGCGCTCTGGGGCATCGCGCCGGAGCGCGCCGAGCTTGAGACGCTGGCGCTGCGGCTCGGCGCCGACGTGCCGGTCTGCCTGGACAGCAAGCCAAGCTTCATCGGCGGCATCGGCGAGGAGATCGCCCCCGCGGGCGCGATTCCTGCGGCGCATATGGTGCTGGTCAATCCCGGCATCGCCACGCCGACGCCCGCCGTGTTCAAGGCGCGCAACGCCGACTTCTCGCAGCCGGCGCGCTGGATCGCGCCGCCCGGCGATGCGCACGCTCTGGCCGAGGCGCTGAAGAGGCGCCGCAACGACCTCACCGATCCGGC
>DASZYM010000276.1:0-4866 GCA_035545355.1 Dongiaceae bacterium | reverse complement strand
CACCCAGGCAAAGATCCCGATGCGCAACGTCCGCCTGCTGATCGCCGACGAGAGCGGCCGCGGGCCGGAGCGGCTGTTCGAGCATTGCGCCTTCGAGCCCAAGCTGAAGCGCCTGTTCACCCGCCTGGTCGAGCTCTCGCGCTCGGTGCGGTCGCGCCGCTTCGGCTTCGCGCCGGCCGGCTGGCGCACCGAGGTCTTGCAGGTGATCGACGAAGAGCTGGGCGGTCCCAACCCCGAACAGTCCTTCGACCAGCGCATCACCGAGGCGCTGATGCGCCTGGAGAATGGCGGCGGCGGGGCGCGGCCCGGCGCCGAACCGGCGCCCCTGCGCAGCGCGCACGCCGAATAGTCTGGGCGCCCGCCGAATAGCGCGCCCCGCTTTCGCCCTATTCTGCCGGTAGAACAGCCAGTTAGTGGATTCGCAGCCGCCTGCGAATCGGCTAGAACTGGCTCGCATGGCAGGACGCAAATCCCCGGATTCCAAGGCAAAGGCCGCCGCGAAGGCTGATTCCGCGCGCGGCAACGGATCGAACAGAGGCGGGCGCACCTGGCGCCGGCGCCTCTTCTGGTTCTCGCTGAAATGGGGCGCGGTCGGGTCGATCTGGGCCGGCTTCGCGGTGCTGCTGTTCCTCGGCTGGTGCGCCTATGACCTGCCCGATGTCAGCACGCTCAACGACATCAAGCGGCGGCCGAGCATCACCTTGCTCGCGGCCGATGGCAGCCTGATCACCAGCTACGGCGACCTCTACGGCGAGTTCGTGCATCTCGACCAGATGTCGCCCTATCTGCCGGAGGCGGTGATCGCGACCGAGGACCGGCGTTTCTATCATCACTTCGGCGTCGATCCGATCGGCCTGCTGCGCGCGCTCTATGTGAACGTCACCTCCGGCGATCTCGTCCAGGGCGGCAGCACCATCACCCAGCAGCTCGCGAAGAACGTGTTCCTGACGCCCGAGCGCTCGCTCCATCGCAAGGGGCAGGAGCTGCTGCTCTCGTTCTGGCTGGAGCACCATTTCACCAAGAACCAGATCCTCGAGCTCTATCTCAACCGGGTCTATTTCGGCTCGGGCACCTATGGTGTCGATGCGGCGGCGCGCCGATATTTCGGCCGGCCGGCGAAAGACGTGACCCTGCTGCAGGCGGCGATGCTGGCCGGCATGCTGAAGGCGCCGTCGCGCTACAATCCCGCCGCCGATCCGATCGCCTCGGCGACCCGCGCCCAGGTCGTGATCGACAGCATGGTCGATGACGGCCTTCTGACCGAAGAGCAGGCGCAGCAGGCCGGCACGCAATCGAGCGAGCCGGAGCTCGGCCAGCCCTTGCCGCCGGCCGCGCGCTACTTCGCCGACTGGGCGTTCGACCAGGTCTCCTCCTATATCGGCATCACCAACGCCGATCTCGTCGTGCAGACGACGCTCGATCCCCGGATGCAGGGCATCGCCGAGCATGACTTGACCGCCGTGCTGGCGCGGGACGGGCCGAAGCAGCGCGCGAGCGAGGGCGCCTTGGTCGCGCTGACGCCGGACGGCGCGGTCCGCGCCATGGTCGGCGGCGTCGATTACCAGCACAGCCAGTACAACCGCGCCACGCAGGCGATGCGCCAGCCCGGCTCGTCCTTCAAGGCCTTCGTCTACCTGACCGCGTTCGAGCGCGGGCTGACGCCGGACGCGCAATTCGTCGACGCGCCGATCTCGATCGGCAAGTGGTCGCCGGACAACTACAACGGCAAATATTTCGGCCAGGTCAGCCTGCGCGAGGCCTTCGCCCGCTCGCTGAACTCGGTCGCGGTGCAGCTCGCGCAGCGCGTCTCCCCGGCGCAGGTGGTGGAGACCGCCAAGCGTCTCGGCATCGACACGCCGCTCGGCAACGACGCCTCGATCGCGCTCGGCACCAGCGAGACCACGGTGCTGGAGATGACCGGCGCCTATGCGACCTTCGCCAATAAGGGCCAGGGCGTGCTGCCCTACGGCATCACCCGCATCGCCACCCGCGACGGCCAGGTGCTCTATCAGCGCGAAGGTTCGGGCCTCGGCACGGTCGCCTCGCCGACCGCGGTGCGCGAGATGGTGGACGTCATGTCGGCGACGGTCGATTGGGGCACCGGCAAGGGTGCGCAGATCGACCGCCCCGCTGCCGGCAAGACCGGCACCAGCCAGAATTATCACGACGCCTGGTTCATCGGCCTGACCGGCCAGCTCGTGACCGGCGTCTGGGTCGGCAATGACGACAACGCGCCGATGAACAAGGTGACCGGCGGCTCGCTGCCGGTGAACATCTGGCACGATTTCATGGCCGAGGCGCTGCAGGGCACGCCGCCCGGTCCGATCCCGCTGCCGGGCGGCGGCGGTCTGCTGGCCGCCGGCGAGCCGCTCTCGCTGCCGGGATCGACGACCGGTCCCGCGACCTCGACCGCCAGCGCCGACGAGCCCGGCCTGCTCGACCGCCTGGTGAAGAGCATCCTCGGCGGCTCGGAAGACGACAGCGGCGCCGTCCATCAGACCGGCGCCCAGCAGCCGGTGCCGATCTGGAAGAACAAGGACTACCAGGATTCGCGCCGCGGCAAGTGACGCTCCGACATTCCGGATGTCGGATCGTCATGGTCGGCGAGGCCGACCATCCACGCGATACGGGAAGCCTGGGCGCCGAAGTGCCGGCGCCCAGGCATCAAGGGCGAAGACTCAGCTCCGCGTGATCGACGCGCCGCCATCGACCAGCATCGCGGTGCCGGTGACGAAGCTCGCATCGTCCGAGGCGAGATAGAGCACCGAACGCGCCAGCTCTTCCGGCGCCGCCACGCGCTTCAGCGCATGCAGGTTGGTGACGAAGCCCTGCGCTTCCGGCGTGTTGTTCATCGTGCGGTACATCGCCGTATCGACCGCGCCCGGCAGCACAGCGTTGACGCGGATATGGCTCGGGCCGAATTCCGCCGCCAAGGCCTGGGTCAGGCCGATCAGTCCCGCCTTGCTGGCCGCATAGGCGGCGACGCCCGGGAAGGCGAAGCTGTAGCCGACGAAGGTCGAGGTGAAGATCACCGAGCCGCCGCCCTGCTTCTGCATCTCGGATATCTGATGCTTGGCGCCGAGGAAGGCGCTGGTCAGGTTCGTCGCGATCGCGTCGTTCCAGCCCGCTTCGGAGACTTGGGTCGAAGGCCCGGCCTCGCCGATCGTCCCGGCATTGTTGAAGGCGATGTCGAGCCGGCCGAACTGCTTGGCGGCCAATGCGACCAGGGCCTTCGCGTAATCCTCGGACTTGACGTCGCCGGCCAGGGCGACCGCTTCGCCGCCTGCGGCCTTGATCTCCGCGACCAGGCTGTCGAGTTCCTCCTTCCGCCGGGCGCCGACCACCAGCTTCGCGCCTTCGGCGGCGAACAGCCTGGCGGTCTCGCGGCCGATGCCGGAACTGGCGCCGGTCACGAGGGCAACTTTGTCTTTCAAGCGGGCCATGATGTCCTCCTTGGGCTCCCTGTCTTGACTGCCCAAGAGAATGGCGTTTCCCGATCGTCCGGATTAGACTTCCAGTCCTGGTTCTAATTTCCGGGATCACCGAACGATGCTGAAGCTGGACGGGATCGCCGCCTTCGTGGCCGTGGCGGAAGAGGGGTCGATCAGCAGTGCCGCCCGGCGTTTGCGCCTGCCGAAATCGGTGATCAGCGAGCGCCTCGCGAGCCTGGAGAAATCGCTGGGCGCCGTCTTGCTCCGCCGCACCACCCGCAAGCTCACGCTGACCGAAGACGGCGCCGCCTTCCTGGAGCGCGCGATTCGCATCACCCGCGAGGTCGAGGATGCGACGGCGGAGATCGCCGAGCGCCGCGGCAGCCTGCAGGGCCCGTTGCGCATCGCGGCGCCGGTCACCTTCGGCCATCTGCATCTGGGGCCGGCGCTCTATCCTTTCCTGGCGGCCAATCCCGGGATCGCGCTGACCCTCGATCTCGACGACCGCCGGGTCAGCGCCGCGGCCGAAGGTTTCGACGCTATCCTGCGCAACGGTCCGATCGACGACAACCGGCTGGTCGTGTGGAAGCTGGCGCCGAGCCGCCGGCTGCTGGTCGCATCACCGGATTATCTCGAACGCTTCGGCGCGCCCAAATCGCTCGACGATCTCAACGCGCATCGCGGCATCTTCTACACCAACCGCGGCATCGCCGATTGGCGCTTCCTGGATGCGCAAGGCGAGGCTGCCGTGGTGCGCGGCATCGTCGCCTTCCGCGCCAATAACGGCACGATGGTGCTGGATGCCGCGATCGCCGGCCTGGGCATCGCGCTGCTGCCGACCTTCATCGCCGGAGCGGCCATCAAGGACGGCAGGCTGCGTGTCATCGATCTCGGCGCGAAGCCGGAACCGGAATGGATCTATCTGGCGCATGCTGAGGGCCGGCAGGCATCGGCGAAGCTGCGCGCTCTCGCCGACCACCTCAAGCGCGCCTTCGGCGATCCGCCCTATTGGGAGATCGGGCGGTGAGCTCTCACCGGCGCGACATTGACTTTTCAGAACAAAACAGGTACGATTTCTGCCTGTGCTGATCGACCGACTTAGACCGGGCCTAGACAAAACAAAGAATCGCGTCAGGCCGATCCGACTGCGGCTAAAGCATGCATTATCAGAGAGTTGAGGCGCCTTTACGCCCGTCGGAATCGCTTGGGGCCGTATAAGCGAGATCGGTGTCAGGGCACCTGCCGGGTCGGCTTCAGGCCCACCGGTTTGCCGAGCGCGAGGATGGCGAGCTTATTGGGGTCGAACAGCTTCTTCGCCGCCGCCTTCACCTGATCCAGGGTCACCGCCTGGATCTCCTGCTCGCGGCGGGTCACGTAGTCGATGCCGAGATGCTGCATCTGGATGCCGAGCAGGGTGCGCGCCGCCGAGCGCGTG
>DASZYM010000275.1:0-1604 GCA_035545355.1 Dongiaceae bacterium | reverse complement strand
CCTTTTCATCATCAGCTTCGTCGTGCTGTTCGTGGAGACGATGCTGATCCGCTATATCGGATCGCAGACCAGGATCTTCGCCTTCTACAAGAACATCGCCCTGATCGGCGCCTTCCTGGGCCTGGGCGTCGGCTGCTTCCGCGGCGGTGGCGGACGGCGCGAAGCGCTGTTCTTCCTGGCGGGCATGCCGGCGCTGGCGCTGTTCTTCGCGGTCTCGGCGCAAGCGCTCGGCGCCGTGGTCGGCGCCTCGGCTTCGCTTGCCAGCTCCGAGCGGGTCTTCGGCTATTACGGCTTCTTCGAGACCTCGTCCTGGGCGGTGAAGCTCGTCTCCTACATCCAGATCGGCATCTATTGCGTCAGCGTGTTCCTGGTGGTCGCCTGGCTGTTCGGCCAGTTGGGGCGAATCCTCGCCGCCCAGTTCGCCGACCAGCCGCGCATCCCCGCCTACACGGTCAACATCCTGGGCAGCCTCGCCGGCCTCGCAGCCTTCGTCGCGCTCTCGCGGGCGCATACGCCGCCCTTCGTCTGGTTCCTCGTCGGGCTCGCGCCGCTGCTGCTATGGCTCGGCCGCGGCCGCGTGCTCCGGCTCGGCGGCGCATTCGCCGCGGCCGCGGTCCTGATCGTGATGCCGCAGGTCCACGACACGGTCTGGTCGAGCTATCAGAAGCTGGTCGGCCGCACCACGCCATACGGCTATCTGATCGACATCTCGGACACGATCTATCAATACGCGATGGATCTCCGCCCCGAAGCGATCGCACGCATGGGCATGAACCCGCTGCCGAATTACGACGCGGAGTTCGCCGGACACGCCGAGCTCAACAACGTGCTGGTGGTCGGCGCCGGCAGCGGCAACGACGTCGCCGCGGCCTTGCGCGCGGGGGCCAAGCATGTCGATGCGGTCGATATCGATCCCGTCATCGTCGGCATGGGGCGGCTGCATCATCCGGAGCAGCCCTACAGCGATCCCCGGGTGCAGGTGATCATCGACGATGCGCGCCACGCCTTCCGCGTGCTGCCGCCGTGGACCTACGACGCGATCGTGTTCGGCCTGCTGGATTCGCACACCCAGCTCGGCGCGTCGAGCGTGCGGCTGGACAATTACGTCTTCACCCAGGAAAGCTTCTCCTCCGCCGCGCGGCTGGTGAAGCCGGGCGGGACCATCGCCGTCTCCGCGCTCACCGGCGTTGCGTGGCTGCACGAGCGCTTCCAGGTCATGTTGGAGCATGCCTGCGGGGCGCCGGTGAAGGTCCAGGATTTCCGGGCCTACACCCTCTATACCTGCTCACCGACCGCAGCGGATCCCGATCCCGCGGCCACCGGCCTCGCGATCGGCGCTCCGATCGACGATTGGCCGTTCCCCTATCTGCCGGCCCGCAGCATCCCGTTCGCCTATGCTCTGGTGCTCGGCATGCTGGTCGTCGCCTCGATCCTGTGGCTGCGGCGGCACGGCATCGGGCAGGTGGATGCCACGCCGGCGCATGCGCATGTCTTCTTCCTGGGCGCCGCCTTCCTGCTGATGGAGGTCTATGCCATCAATCGGCTGGCGCTGCTCTTCGGCACCACATGGCTGGTCTCGGCGGTATCGATCGCGGCGATGCTGG
>DASZYM010000274.1:0-1734 GCA_035545355.1 Dongiaceae bacterium | reverse complement strand
TCGCCGATTTCCTCGGCCTGCTCTACAGCCGCTGCGACAAGTTGGTGGAGAAATACCGGGCGATCGCCATCGGCATCGGCGTGCCCGGCGTGCCCTTCCCCGACACCGGCATGTTGCGCGGCCGCTGCCCGGCTCTGCCCTGCCTGATGGAGGGGTCGCTCTCCGACATCCTCGGCAAGCGCTATGGCGTGCCGGCGCGGGTGCGCAACGACGCGGTCGGCGCCACCTTCGGCGAGATGCGCCACGGCGCCGGCAGGCCCTATCAGCGTTTCGCGCTCTATACGCTGGGCACCGGGATCGGCGGGGCGGTGGTGATCGACCGCAAGATCATCGACGGGCCCGAGGGCCTCTCGCCGCAATTCGGCTGCATGTCCATGGACCCGTCGCGCACCGATATCGCCAAGCCCGTGCCCGGCATGCTGGAGCATCTCGCCAGCGCCACGGCTCTGGTGAAGCGCTGCATCGAGTTGAAGCCCGGTATCGAGACGCCCAACGCCAAGGCGGTGATGGACCGCGCCAAAGCCGGCGAGCCCGAGGCCCTGCAGGCGGTGGACGAGGTCGCGCGCTGGCTCGGCCAGGCCATGGGCATCATGTCCAACATGCTGAACCTGGAGGCGATCATCGTCGGCGGCGGCGTCTCGCTGGCCGGCGCCTTCTTCATCGACAAGATCGCCAGGAACGTGTTCGACTTCGTGCTGCCGCTGCCCGGTCGCCCGCCGAAGATCCTACAGGCCGAGACCGGCAACAATGCCGGCGTCATCGGCGCCAGTGTCCTCGCCATGGACGCGTATGAGGCGGCGCGCTAGCGATGGCCGAGGTCTCGCTCCGCCAGGTCACCAAGAGCTTCCAGAACATGGAAGTGGTGCATGCGATCGACCTCGATATCGCCGACGGCGAGTTCGTGGTTCTGGTCGGGCCTTCGGGCTGCGGCAAGTCGACGACATTGCGCATGATCGCCGGGCTGGAGAAGCTCAGCTCCGGCGAGATCTTCATCGGCGACCGGCTGGTCAACACCGTGCCGGCGCGCGACCGCGACATCGCCATGGTGTTCCAGAACTACGCGCTCTATCCGCATATGTCGGTAGCGGAGAACATGGCCTATGCGCTGAAGCTGCGCAAAGTGCCGGCGGGCGAGGTCAAGCAGCGCGTCGATGCCGCGGCCGAGATGCTGGACCTCATGACCCTGATGGCGCGCAAGCCGCAGGCTTTGTCCGGCGGTCAGCGCCAGCGCGTCGCCATGGGCCGCGCCATGGTTCGGCATCCCAAGGTCTTCCTGTTCGACGAGCCGCTCTCCAATCTCGACGCCAAGCTGCGCGTCCGCATGCGCGCCGAGATCAAGCGCCTGCACCAGCATGTCCGCACCACCACGGTCTATGTCACCCATGACCAGGTCGAGGCGATGACCCTCGCCGACCGCGTGGTGGTGATGAACCAGGGCCGCATCGAGCAGGTCGGAGCGCCCCAGGATCTCTACCACGCGCCCAAGAGCAAATTCGTCGCCGGCTTCATCGGCAGCCCGGCGATGAACTTTCTGCGCTGCCGCTTGGAGACGCGGAACGGCGGGTTGGCGGCGGTGCTGGACGGCGGCACCGTGTTGCCGGTGCCGGCCGAGCTCACCAATGCCTACCGCGCCTATATCGGCCGCGACCTGGAGCTCGGGATCCGTCCGGAGAACCTGACCGAGCCGCGCGGCCGCGCCGACGAAGTTCGGCTCGACGCCAAGGTCGAGGTGGC
>DASZYM010000273.1:0-17046 GCA_035545355.1 Dongiaceae bacterium | reverse complement strand
GTAGCGCGAGAGCTCGCGGGTTTCATCGAGGCGCGACTGGATGCCGTCCATCAGCGAGCGCATCGCCGAGGCGGAGAGGCTGAGCTTGCCGGCGGTCTTGTCCTTCAGCATCGCCGCCATCGGCGCCAGCAGGCGCGGCTGCGCGGTGCTCATGCGGTGGCCGCCGGTGCGGAAGTTCTCGACCCAGGAGATATCGGCGTTGAGCCGGACCACCTGCCAGAAGAGATAGAGCGTGCCGACCGCCAGGACGGCCAGGATGAAGGAGTTCAGGAAGGGATTGTGCAGGAACGCGGCGAGGATCGGGGTCCACAGCCAGACGGCCACGAAACCCGCGGCCAGCAGGCCGACGATCATCCACAGCAGCTGACTGGTCGGGCGGCTCATGTGCTGGGTCTATGCCTGGAATCGGGGGCTCGGTCTAGACGGCAATAAATCCTTGGAATCGCCGCACCGGGTCAACTGGCCGGGACGATATCGACCCGGTCGGCGGGTCCGCCGTCGGCCTTGCTGCCGAGGGCGCGGACGTCGATTCGGGTCGAGGGAACGCCGGCTTTGATCAGATAGGAGCGGATGGCGAGGCCGCGGGCCAGCGACTTCCGCCGCGCCTTGCTCTCGGTGTCCTCGGTGCCCGCCGCATAGGCCAGGACCTGGACCCGCATGTTCTGGTCCGACTGCATCGCCGCCGCCACCTTGTCGAGGTCGCCATTGGCATTGGCCGGCACGTCGTCGGACTCGCCGGTATAGAGGACGCGGTAGGATCCGGCCGGCAGTGTCGCGCCGCCGCTGGGCGCCGCATTGCCGTTCTCCGGCGCCGCCGGCGGTGTTGCGTTATTGGCCGGCGCGCTCGGCGCCACCGCGGCCTGCTGCTCGGTCGAGGGTTGCGCCGGCTGCTCCGCGGGAGGCTGTGCCGGCTGCTCGGTCGAAGGCTGCGCCGGCTGCTCGGCCGGAGCCTGGGCAGGTTGCTCGGTCGAGGGCTGCGCCGGCGGCGTGGCGTTCTGCGCTTCGGGGGCAGCCGGAGCGGTGGCGCTTTCCGGCGCGGGCGCGCTCGGGGTCTGTTCCGGCGCCGCGGCCGCGGGCGGCTGCGAGACGTTGCCGACCGTCTCGCCCGGGCCGACGGGCGAGGGGACATTGGTCGGCATGTTGTCCGGCTGGGCCGGCGGAATCGCCGCGCCCGTCTCGGGGCTGCCGGCCGGCGGGATCGCTCCCTCGGATCCGCTCGGCTGCGAAGCGCTCGGCTGGGATTGGGTCGGCGTCGTCTTGGGCAGCGCCGCGGTCTGGGTCTCGGTCGGCGCGGCCGGAGCCGCGCCCGCGCCATTGGCGGTCTCGGTCGTGGCCGGCAGCGGCGCAGGCGCCGGGCTCGCCTCAACCGGTGCCGCGCTCGGCATCTCCGCCATCTGCGGCGCGTTGCCGCCCGCGGGCGGATGCAGGACCACGACGGCATTGCCGGAGCCGGAATAGGACGGCGCGCCGGTCACCTGGGCATAGGTCATGAAGCCCGGCGGCACGGCCGGCGCCTGCATCGCGAGATTGGTGTTGAAGGGATTGTTGAAGGTCGGCCGCGGCGCCGCCGCGATCACGCCCATCGGCGCACTGGCGCAGGAACAGGTGGCGCCTGTCAGCGGACTCCCCGGCAGGCTGCTGCGCGTGACGCCGCCGCCTCCGCCGCCGAGCACGCTGTAATCGACGGTCACCGAGCCCGAGCCGTTATCGGCCAGATAATCCTGCGCCGCCGCGGGCGGGGTTTGCAGGCCGACGCCGATCAGGGCGGCGAAGCCGAAATAAGCAAGGTGGCGACCAGCCCTGGACGTCATGACATGCCTGTGCGCAAACGTTCCCCCAAGATGGCGGGAACTATACCGCATCCCATTGAAAAGCCACAACGATGTTGAGAGGCGCGTTGCACCCCGGCAGGACTTCCTATTTTGCCGCTCTCCCGGCGGAGGGATCGCGGTCAGGCACCGCCGAGCAGCGCCTGGAGCGGGGCGTGCAGCGTGCCGTTGCTGGCCAGCACCGAGCCGGTCTGCAGCATGGTCTGGCCGCCTTTCATGTCGCTCACATAGCCCCCGGCCTCCTTGACCAGGAGGATGCCCGCGGCGATGTCCCAGGAGCTGAGATCCTCTTCCCAGAAGCACTCGTAGCGGCCGGCGGCGACATAGGCGAGGTCGAGCGCCGCGGCGCCCAGCCGGCGCACGCCCGAGGTCTCCCGCATGGCGGCATCGAGCTGCCGCAGGAAGCGCGGCCGGTCGCCGTGGCCGATGAAGGGGATGCCGGTCGAGAGCAGGGATTCCGGGAGCTGCTTGCGGCCCGAGACGCGCATGCGCCGGTCGTTGCAGAAAGCGCCGCCGCCTTTCTCGGCCCAGAACAGCTCGTCCTTGGCGGGGTCGTAGACCAGGCCGGCGACGATCTCGCCCTTCTGCTCCAGGGCGATCGAGATCGCGAAATGCGGCAGGCCGTGCAGGAAATTCGTGGTGCCGTCCAGAGGATCGACGATCCAGCGGTGGTCGGGGTCGCTGCCTTTGACCTCGCCGCTCTCTTCCATCAGGAAGCCGAAATTCGGCCGCGCCTTCTGCAGCTCCTCGCGCAGCGTCTTCTCCGATTTAAGATCGGCATTGCTGACGAAGTCGCCGGGTCCCTTCTGGGAGACCTGGAGCTGCGAGACTTCGCCGAAGTCGCGCTTCAACGAGCGCGCGGCCTTGTCCGCGGCCTTGGCCATCACGTTGATGATGGCGGAGCGGGTCGCCATGTCGGTCGGCCTCCCGGCTTAGTCGCGGGCGCGTTCGACGTAGGTCGCGTCCGAGGTGTTCACCACGATCCGCGTGCCGGTGCCGATATGCGGCGGCACCATCACGCGCACGCCGTTCTCCAGCTTCGCCGGCTTGTAGGAGGAGGAGGCGGTCTGGCCCTTCACCACCGCGTCGGCTTCGACGATCTCCATGATGACGGTCTCCGGCAGCGAAACCGAGATCGGCGAGCCTTCATAGCTCGACACGGTGACCACCATGCCTTCCTGCAGGAACACGGCCGGCTCGCCGATCAGCTCGGCGTTGAGGGTGATCTGCTCGAAGGTCTCCTGCTCCATGAAGGTGTAGTCGTCGCCGTCGGCGAACAGGAACTGATACTCGTGCTCGTCCAGGCGGACGCGCTCGACCGTCTCGGAGGAGCGGAAGCGCTCGTTGAGCTTGGTCCCGTCGCGGATGTCCTTCAATTCGACCTGCAGATAGGCGCCGCCCTTGCCGGGCTGGGTGTGCATGGTCTTCACCGCGCGCCAGAGCCGGCCCTGATGCTCGACGATGTTGCCGACCTTGATGGCGTTGCCGTTGATCTTCATCGGAGAAATCCGCTCATTAGATTGATCTGTTTGGGAAAATCGGCGCGGAAACTACCAGGAACGTTTGCCGAGGTAAACCGGCCCGTGCGCCTGCTTCCGGCGCGGGTCTTCCCTGCGGATTCCGTGGCCGATTTCTGGTTGGTTGGCAAAGGTTTACTGTGTTAACTCAACCCTCTGCCTGCGCCCGTCCGGCGCCCGAATTGGAGATTGCGATCCATGGCCAGCTATCGTTCCCGCACCTCGACCCACGGCCGCAACATGGCCGGCGCCCGCGGCCTGTGGCGCGCCACCGGCATGAAGGACGGCGATTTCGGCAAGCCGATCGTCGCCATCGCCAATTCCTTCACCCAGTTCGTGCCGGGCCATGTGCACCTGAAGGATCTCGGCCAGATGGTCGCGCGCGAGATCGAGGCCAATGGCGGCGTCGCCAAGGAGTTCAACACGATTGCGGTCGATGACGGCATCGCCATGGGCCATGACGGCATGCTCTACAGCCTGCCCTCGCGCGAGATCATCGCCGATGCGGTCGAGTACATGGTGAACGCGCATTGCGCCGACGCGCTGATCTGCATCTCCAATTGCGACAAGATCACGCCGGGCATGCTGATGGCGGCGCTCCGCCTCAACATCCCGACCGTCTTCGTCTCCGGCGGGCCGATGGAAGCCGGCAAGCTGGTGATGAAGGACGGCAAGCTGGTCGCCCTCGACCTGATCGACGCGATGGTCGCCGCCGCCGACGACAAGAAGAGCGACGAAGAGGTCGCGGTGATCGAGCGCAGCGCCTGCCCGACCTGCGGCTCCTGCTCGGGCATGTTCACCGCCAATTCGATGAACTGCCTGACCGAGGCCTTGGGCCTGGCGCTGCCCGGCAACGGCACGACGCTCGCGACCCATGCCGACCGCAAGGAGCTGTTCCTGGAAGCGGCGCGCACCGTGCTGAAGCTCACCAAGCGCTATTACGAAGGCGATGACGAGACCGCCTTGCCGCGCTCGATCGCGTCCTTCGCCGCCTTCGAGAATGCGATGACCCTCGACATCGCCATGGGCGGCTCCACCAACACCGTGCTGCACCTGTTGGCCGCCGCCTATGAAGGCGAGGTGCCGTTCACCATGAAGGACATCGACCGCCTGTCGCGCAAGGTGCCGAACGTCTGCAAGGTCGCGCCGGCGGTCTCGCATGTCCACGTCGAGGACGTGCATCGCGCCGGCGGCATCATGGCGATCCTGGGCGAGCTCGATCGCGGCGGCCTGATCCATCGCGATGTGAAGACCGTGCACTCCGACACGATGGGCGCTGCGATCGACCGTTGGGACGTCACCCGCGCCAACGATCCCAAGATCCATCATTTCTTCAAGGCGGCGCCCGGTGGCGTGCCGACCCAGACCGCGTTCAGCCAGAACCAGCGCTTCGACAGCCTGGACCTCGACCGCGCCAAGGGCGTCATCCGCAACATCGACCATGCCTTCAGCAAGGATGGCGGCCTCGCGGTTCTGCACGGGAATATCGCGCTCGACGGCTGCATCGTGAAGACCGCCGGCGTCGATGAATCGATCCTGAAGTTCTCCGGCCCGGCGCGGATCTTCGAGAGCCAGGACGGCGCGGTCGAAGGCATCCTGCTCAACCAGATCAAGGCCGGCGACGTCGTCGTCATCCGCTACGAAGGGCCGAAAGGCGGCCCGGGCATGCAGGAGATGCTCTATCCGACCAGCTACCTGAAGTCGAAGGGCCTGGGCAAGCAATGCGCCCTGATCACCGACGGCCGCTTCTCCGGCGGCACCTCGGGTCTTTCGATCGGCCATGTCTCGCCGGAAGCGGCGGAAGGCGGCGCGATCGCCCTCATCCAGGAAGGCGACCGGATCGAGATCGATATCCCGAACCGCACCATCAACGTGGCGGTGAGCGACGCCGAGCTGGCCAAGCGTCGCGCGGCGATGGAGGCCAAGGGCAAGGATGCCTGGAAGCCGAAGGAGAAGCGCAACCGGCGCGTGACGACGGCGCTCCGGGCCTATGCGGCGCTCACCACCAGTGCGGCGAAGGGCGCGGTCCGCGTCGTTCCGTAATCGGGCGGGCGGCCTTCAGGACCTGGTCGGTCAGCGCGCCCGGGCGGCGCGCTGACGCAGCACGACCAGCCGGATCGCGAGATAGCCGACGAAGATCGCCAGCAATGCGTGCGGGAATCCGTTGGGCCCGAACGCGTCCATGGCGATGCCGCTGACCACCGATCCGGTCAGCGCGCCCAGGCCCCAGACGGTGGAGAAGGTCGAGGTTCCGGCGATCAGGTCGGGCCCCGAGAAACGGTCGCCGAGCTGCGCCAGCCCCACGGTATAGATGCCGAAGCCGGAGGCGCCCAGCACCAGCAGCAAAGGCCAGATGAAGGCCGTCCCGATCGCATGCGGCAGCGCGACCAGGCCGACGCAGCACAGCACGAAGCAGGCGAGCATCGTGCCGTTCTTCGAGGTCTTGTCCGCGACCCAGCCGATCGGGATCTGAAAGACGACGTTGCCGAAGGACAGCACGGTCAGCAGGATGGCCCCGCTCTCGATGCTCATGCCGCTGCGCACGCCGTAGACCGACAGGAAGCCGAGCATGCCGCCGTCGAAGATCGCATGGACGTAGATCGCCGCGAGAAGCAGCGGGGCTTTCGGCAGGAATTGCAGGATCGAGACGTGTTCTTCGTGCTCTTCCTCCGCGGAGGCGTCGAGCGCCGACATCGGCAAGGCGGCGAGCACCAGCACGACCGCGCCGATCGCGAAGGGCAAATAGCCCTCGATGCCGACCCAGCCGATGACACCGGCGCCGATGCCGAAGGTCGCCGAGATGCAGGTCGCATAGATGCCGACGATCAGCCCGCGCAGGCTGCCCTTGGCATTGGTCAGCACCCAGGCCTCGCTGAGCGCAAAGAGCGTCGCCACGGTGATGCCCTGGACCAGGCGCAGCGGGAACCAGGCGGCGAGCGTCGGGAAGGTCGGATAGAGCAGGAAGATCGCCGCGGTCGCGAACGCCATGGTGAGCGCTACCGGTTTCGCGCCGAAGGCATGGGAAAGCCTCGGAATGAAGAGTCCCGCGATCAGGATTCCGACCGGCGCCATCGCGGCATTGAAGCCGATGACCCGCGGGCTGACACCGCGACTCTCCATGCTGAGCGAGAGCAGGGGGAACATTTCGCCGAGCGAGAACGCAAAGACGCAGACCGCCGCGCAGGCCGCGATCAGGTTGCGCCAATTGACGGTTTCATTGCGGTCCTGCACGCGAATCCCAGCCTCCCCCGAGCGGCGGCGCACACTGCCGCAAAACCCTGGGCCGCGCCAGGGGGCCGGATGCAGGGCAGCGTTGCGCTTGCAAAGCGCGCGGCGCTCCGCTTCGATGCGGCTGCGAAAACTCGAGGAGAATGGAAGATGGCATTGCCAATCGCCGATCGCTGGTTCGAGCATCGCTCGATCGGCGAAGGCATCACCTTGCTCTGGGAGCCGCATGTGATCCCGCTGATGCGCTGCAACATCTGGCATGTGCGCGGGCGCGATCGCGATCTGATCATCGATACCGGCATGGGCGTCGCCAGCCTGCATGACGCGACCCGGCATCTGATCGACAAGCCGGTCCTCGCGGTTGCGACCCATACCCATCTCGATCATATCGGCGGTCATCACGAGTTCGAGGAGACCGCGGTGCATGCCAGCGAGGCCGCGGCGCTGACCGAGCCGGAAGCCGAGCTCAGCCTGCGCAACGAGGCCTATTTCAGCGCCGAGGGGCGCCGCAAACTGGCGGAAGCCGGCTACGAGATCCCCGATGGCTGCATGATCACCGCGATCCCCGAAGCGGGATACGATCCCGACCGCTATCGCCTGAAGCCGGTGAAGAAGGTGCGGCCGGTGGAAGAGGGGATGCGCATCGATACCGGCGACCGCAGCTTCGAGATCCTGCATCTGCCCGGGCATTCGCCGGGCAGCATGGGCCTATGGGAGGAGAAGACCGGGACGCTGTTCTCGGGCGACGCGCTCTATGACGGTCCGCTCCTCGATCAGCTCGAAGGCTGCGACATCGCCGCCTACATCCGCACGATGGAACGGCTGCGCGCGCTGCCGGTCAACGTCGTCCATGGCGGGCACGATCCGAGCTTCGGTCGAATGCGGATGATCGAGCTGATTGACGATTATCTGCGCTCGCGCGGCGCCGCGTGAACCGATCCGGGCCGGCATCAATCGCCGGCCCGCATGATGCTCAGTGGTGGTGCCAGTGACCGCCGCCGCCGTGCCAATAGCCGCCGCCATGCCAGTATCCATAGCGCGGGCCGTAGTAGAAGCTCGGACCGACATAGACCGGCGCCGGGGCATAGTACGCCGCGCCGCCACCGTAAGGCGCCGGTTCGACGACGCAGCCGGCGAGCGAGACGGCGCCGAGAGCCATGGCGAGCGCGATGCTGATCCGTCTATGCAGAGAGAACATGGTCGATGCTCCTCAGTGATAGTGGTTCCAGCCGCCACCGCTCCAATGGCTCTGATGCCAGCCCGCGCCGCCCTCGTGGTAGCGGCCCGGCGCGATGATGCAGCCGGAGAGGCTCGTCAGCAAAGCCAGCGCGGCGGCGACAAGGAGAATCGATTTACGGGCGGCGTACATGGTTTCCTCCATATGGACGATGCTTCCAACCACCGGGTCGGGCACCGTCTTGTTTGCCCACAATTGTCACGGATGAAGGCGGCCGGAACTGCGATCACAAACCGCTGATCGCCGGGCGAGATCCCGATTGCCGCAGGGCGGAAAACCTGTCTTTGCTGGCGGGAAGCAAATCCGGAGGGGCTACCGCCATGATTTCATTCCAGCTTTGGCTCGCCTTCGCCGCCGCGGCGACGGTGGTGATCCTGATCCCGGGACCGACGACGCTGATGGTGACGGGCCATGCCATGAGCTCCGGGTCGCGAGTCGCCTTTGCCAGCCTGATCGGCGTGACCCTCGGCGATATCAGCGCGATGACGTTTTCGGTGCTGGGATTCGGGGCGATCCTCGCCGCTTCGGCGGAGGCGTTCACCATCCTCAAATGGGTCGGCGCCGCCTACCTGGTCTATCTCGGCGTCAAGCTCTGGCGCGCGCCGGCCGTCGCCTTCGAAGCTTCCGCACTGACCGGCAAGGCACGCGGCATCCGCCGCGCGATTCTCGAATCCTATTGGGTGACCTTGCTCAACCCGAAGGGCATCCTGTTCTTCGCCGCCTTCATGCCGCAATTCATCGACCCGCATCGCGCGACCTTGCCGCAAGTGCTGATCCTCGGCGGAACGTTCGACTCCCTCGCGGCGCTTTCGCTCATCGTCTACATCGTGATGGCGACCCGCGCGCGTCGCGTCGCCGCCTCGGCCCGCGCCGTCAAGATCATGAACCGGATCGGCGGTTCGATGCTGATCGGCGCGGGCTTGTTGACGGCATCGCTCCGGCGCGGCAGCTAGCCAACGCGCCTATCGATAAGATCCGGATGCTTGCCCCCACTCACGGCGTGGGCGAATGACGCCGCGGACTTCGCTATGAATCCGTCTCCGCCTCATTCCGATGGGACTCAATCATGGCAATCACGTTCTATTACGGCTCGGGCTCGCCCTATGCCTGGAAGGTTTGGCTCGCGCTCGAGCACAAGGGACTTCCCCATGAGGCCAAGCGCCTCACCTTCGATCCCGATCAGACCAAGACACCGGAATTCCTGAAGATCAATCCGCGCGGCCGCGTCCCGGCCATCGTCGATGGCGACTTCGCGCTCTATGAGTCGAATGCGATCGTCGAATATCTCGATGACCGCTATCCGGAGAAGCCGCTGCTGCCGAAGGACGCGAAGACCCGCGCGGTTGCCCGACGCATCGCGGGCGAGGCCGATGCCTATCTGGGCACGATCGGCGGCGAGCTCCTGGAGCTCACGCTCTACACCAAGCCCGAGCAGCACGATCCCAAGAAGATCGCCGATGCCAAGGCGAAGGTGCGCGACGAGCTGAAGCGCTGGGAGGCCAATCTCACCGGCGACTATTTCGCCGGCCCGTTGGGTCTCGCCGATTACGCGACCTATCCCTGGGCACGGATGCTGGTGCGCGCCGAGGAGCGTGGCCCCGGCTTCGGGTTCAAGCGGGAGGAACTGCCGCCCAACGTGGCCGCCTGGCTGAAGCGGATCGAATCGCTGCCTTATTACGACAAGACCGTTCCGCCGCATTGGCGGAGCTGATCGCCGCCGGAGCGAAGGCTGGACCGCGCGGTCGAAGCCTTCGCTCCGCGCCGCAGGGAAAACCGGCTAGCGCAGCAGGCGCGGATCGCGCGGGTCGAGATGGTGGGCATCGGCGCCGAGGCCGATATCGCGCAGCATGTAATCCGACCATTCCCGTTCGTCGATGCGGCGGGGCCGGCCATGGCCCTGGAACGGCCGCACCAGCCTAAGCAAGGCGTGCCGCAGCCGGAGGAAGGGTTCCGCCCTGGCTCCTGCTGCGCGGGAAACGCCCGTCATCTCCGTCATTGCCGTCTCCATCCTGGTCGTCCAAGGCCCAACCGGCCTTATGCGATGAGAGGGAAATTGGGCTCGACAGCCCTGGGGGACAAAGCGAATGTCAGGGGAAGACCATAAGGCCTGTTTATGGATCAGCGATCCTCCGACCCGCCATGCCCAAGGATAACGCGCCCCTCTTTCAGCCCAACCTGCCGCCGCTGACGGCCGTCCGCGCCTTCGACGCCGCGGCGCGGCATCAGAGCTTTACCCGGGCGGCGGCCGAGCTCGGCATGACACAGGCCGCGGTGAGCTATCAGGTGAAGGTGCTGGAAGATCGGATCGGCACGGCGCTCTTCCACCGCCTGCCGCGACGCGTCGAGCTGACCGAGGCGGGCCGGCGCCTGGCGCCCGCGGTCGCGGATGCGTTTCTCAACCTGCATCTCGCCTTCGCGGCGTTGCGCGAGACCGATGACACGGTGCTGAAGCTCACCGTCGTCCATACCTTCGCGACCAACTGGCTGGTGCCGCGCCTGGGCGGTTTCCAGAGCCGGCATTCGGACATCGCGGTCAGGATCGACCTCTCCGGCCGCAACGTCGATTTTGCCCGCGAGGGCTTCGACATCGGCATCCGCGGCGGCCACGGCAAATGGCCCGGGCTGAAGGCGCATCGCCTGATGACGATCGCATTCACGCCGCTCTGCAGCCCGGACTTCATGAAGCGCCATGGTCCCTGGGATAGACCGGCGGATCTGCTGCGCGCGCCGCGGCTCGATGCCCATGATGCCTGGTGGCGGCTGTGGTTCGCCAAAGCCGGCATCCCCAATCCGCCGCCGGCCGAGCCGTCGAACGTCTCGCTGGACGTGCAGTCGCTGCTCGGCACCGCGACGGTCGCGGGGCAGGGCGTCGCGATCCTGATGCCGGCTTTCTTCCAGAACGATCTCGCCGCCGGCCGATTGATCCAGCCCTTCGATCTGATGGCGGCCGACGGCACGGCCTATTGGCTGGTCTATCCGGAAGCGCGGCAGAGCCGGCGCAAGATCCGCGCCTTCCGCGACTGGATTCTCGGCGAGGCGAAGCAAGCGGACTGAGCATCGGCACTCCGGTTGCGTATCAGACCGGGCGATACCCCTTCATTTCCATGCAGCGGTCATAGTCTGCGCCCGGCCGGCTGGCCATCGTCGAGACCGTCAAGCCGATGAGGGCGCCGAGGGCGGCGAATAGTGCGATGCCGGCGGGACGTGCGCCCTGGGATGCCGCGGCGGCGCCATATATCGCCCCGAAACCACCCGTCGCGAGTGCCCCGACGACAGCCGGTGCGATCTCGGCGCAGGTCTTGGAATCGGCGGCAAACTGGCGTGCATCAGTGTCCGGCCGCGCGAATTGCGTCGTGCTCGTGCAAGCCGCCACCGGCGCCTGCAAGGCCACGGCCAGGCAGGCAATGGCAACGCGCCGTCTTGGTCGAATGCTGCCACAGGTGGTGCGCATCAGGGTCATCCCCGCAGTCCCGCGCGGACTCTAGTATGTTCGTCAAACGTTCTCAAGATGAATCAGGACAATTATGGCGCGCAGATCGCGCCGGGAGCGGCGGTTGAAATGCGGGGAGTGGCAACCCCGGCCTCGCTTCGTTGGTTGATCGCGAGCGCGCCACAGCCAGGATCGGGGGAGATGACGCTGCTCAGCGGGATGCGGGACTGGCCGGCGGTGAAGGCGCTGTTCCGCTTCGTCTGGAGGATCAGCGCCCGCGACCAGATTGCGCTCTCGATCCTCGCCGCCCTGGTCTTCCTGGTCGATCTCATACCCTTGGAACTGCAGCGCCGGATCACCAATGCGGCGGTTGACAAGCATGACTTCAAGATCGTCGTGCTCTACTGCGCCGGTTACGCCGTTTGCGCCGCCGTGCTCGGCGGGTTGAAGTTCGCGATGAGCGTCTATCGCGGCGCGGTGACCGAACGGACCAACCGCGACCTGCGCCTCGACGAGAACCTGACCGGCATGACCCGCGCCGGCAATCACAGCAGCGCGGAAGAGGAGGGCGTCGCGATCTCGGTCGTGGTGTCGGAGGTGGAATCGGTCGGCGGCTTCGTCGCCTCCAGCATCTCGGAGCCGGTGCTGGATGCCGGCATTCTGCTCAGCATCTTCGGCTACATGCTGGTGGTGCAGCCCTGGCTGGCGCTGGTCGCGCTGATGCTGTTCGTGCCGCAGGTGAGCTTCATCCCGCTGCTGCAGGACGCGATCAACCGCCGCACCCAGCGCCGCATCAAGGTCGTGCGCAAGCTCAGCGTCGATATCGTCGAGGGCGCGCAGCACAAAGGCGCCAGCCGCGAGCGCACCTTCAAGCGGCGCGCGCGGCGGGTCTACGACCTCAACATGCAGATCTATCGCCGCAAGTTCGGCATGAACTTCCTGATGAACCTGTTCTATCACCTCGGCATCGTCGGCATCCTGCTGATCGGGAGCTGGCAGGTCATCCGGGGCGAGACCGAGATCGGCACCGTGGTCGCCTTCATCTCCGGGCTCAACCGGATGAACGATCCCTGGGGCGACCTGGTGAACTACTTCCGCGACCTGACCAATGCCGCGGTCAAATACCGATTGATCGCCCGCGTGATCCACGGGCAGAGTCCGGCCGGATAGCCGGATAGCCGGAGGGGCAGGGGGAGAGATGCGCGATCCGATGTTTCACCGCACGCGTTCGTGCCTGGTCGTGATCGACGTGCAGGACTATTTCCTGAACAAGCTGCCCGAGGCGGAGCGTGCGCCGCTGGTCGCGCGGATCGCCTGGCTGATGCGGGTCGCCGGCGCGCTCGATATTCCGATGGTCGCCACCGCCGAGGACATTCCGCGGGATGGGCCGCTGGTCGAGGATCTCTCCGCCTTGCTGCCGGCCGGACAGAAGGTGTTCGACAAGCGGATCTTCGGGCTCGGCGACCAGCCCGACATCGCCGCCGCGATCCGCGCGACCGGGCGCAGCGAGTTCGTGCTGGTCGGCATGGAGACGGATGTCTGCGTCGCGCATTCCGCGCTCGGCCTGACGGCGGCCGGCTACAAGGTCGGGGTGGTCGCGGATGCCTGCGCCTCGCCGGGACCGAACCATGATGCCGGCCTGCTGCGCCTGCGCGATGCCGGCATCGTCGTCACCAACACCAAGGGCATGTTCTACGAATGGGTCCGCGACCTAGCGGTCCATGGCCAGGTGCTGGATGCGATCGGCCGCGCGCCGCCGCCCGGCGTGACGCTGTAGGGCGGCGATCGCCGACATCTCGACGCGCCGGCCGCCGCCATGCATTCTCCAGGGCGGCGGCCGCTTCGATTCTCCGATGGCGAACCGGGGGCGGCGAATGGCGGCAGGGGGGCTCGCCTTGCGTCTAGCAGAGTGGTCGCGCGTCGAGGACCGGGTGTTCCGGCAGCACCGCGTCGGGCTGTACAGCCTCGCTTTGGCGACCTGCTACCTGATCTTCATGCTGACCGGATATTTCCGGCGGCTCTGGATCACGGACGAGCAGGGCGGGGGCATCGCCATCGACTTCGTCGCGACCTGGGCGGCCGGCCATCTCGCGCTGGCCGGGCATGCCGCGGCGGCCTACGATTTGCCGACATTCCGGCAGGAGCAGCTCCTCGCCGTCGTGAAAGTGGTCGGGGATTACACCTGGGCCTATCCGCCGACCTATTTCCTGCTTGCCGCGCCGCTGGCGCTGCTCGGCTATTCGTCGAGCGCCGTCCTCTGGATCGCGGCGACTTTCACCGCCTATCTCGCGGCGATCCGCACCATCGTGCCGCGCTGGTTTGCCATGGCCGCCGCGGCCGCTTCGCCCTTCGCGCTCTGGTCGGCCTTCACCGGGCAGAACGGCTTCCTGACGGCGGCGCTGATCGGCGGCGTCCTGGGATTGCTCGAGCGCCGGCCGATCGTCGCCGGGATCCTGCTGGGGCTGCTGACCCTGAAGCCGCAGCTCGGCGTGGTCTTTCCGATCGTTCTGATCCTCACCGGACGCTGGCGGGTGATCGCCGCCGCGACGGTCACCGCAGCGGCGCTCGCGGCGCTCTCCTACGCTGTCTTCGGCATGGAGGCCTGGCGCGGTTTCTTCGCCGCGATCCGCTCGCAGAGCGATCTCGTTCTGGCGAAAGGCGCCGTGCCCTTCACCAAGCAGCAGAGCGTCCACGCCCTGGTGCGCTTTCTCGGCGGCGCGGATTCGCTCGCCTGGACGCTGCATCTCGCGGTGGCCGGGATGGCGATCGCCTTCACCGCCTGGCTCTGGCGGCGGCCGGTCGATTACCGGCTGAAGGCGGCCGCCGCCGGCGCCGCCGTGCTCACCGCGACGCCCTATCTCTTCCTCTACGACCTGCCGATCCTCTCGGTGCCCATGGTGTTCCTGATGAGCGCCGGAGCGCGCTACGGCTTCGTGCCGGGCGAGCGCACGGTGGTGGCCTTCCTGATGGTCGGCATGCTGCTCCTCTCCGGCTCGCCGGTCGGCGTGCCGTTGCTGGCGGCGCTCTGGCTGCTGATCGTGCTCAGGCTGCGGCAGGAGCGCGCCGCGGCGGGTCGGGTCGCTCAGCGCCGGTAGATCGATCCGAAGACCAGCGCCACTGCGGCGAAGGCGGCGATCACGCAGGCAAAGGCGGTGTCGGCGATGGTCGGATTGGCGAGGCTCGCCAGCACGCCGACGCCGATCACCGGCACCGCATTGCCGATGAAGCAGCAGACGAAATAGCTCGACACGACCGCGGCGCGCTTGTCCTCGGGCGCGCTCTGGTTCACCACCTGCAGGCTGGCGCGATAGCCGAGGCCGGACGAGACCGCGACGACCGCGGTTGCCGCCACCATGACCCAGAGCGACGCCGAGACCTGCGCCACGACGACCGAGGCCGCCGCCGGAATCATCAACGCCAGCGAGGCCAGCATCGACGCACGGCTTGCGAGCCGCTGGGTCCCGATGATCACGCCGGCGACGACCGCCGAGAGCTCGAAGAACAAGGCGCCGGCGGCGGCGTGGTTCTTGATGTGGAGGTCCTGCGACAGGATCGTCGGCATCAGGGCCGCATAGAATCCGACCAGCGCCATCAGGCCGAACCCGGTGATGGCAGGCGCGACGAATTGCGCGCGGATCTCCCGCGGGATCGACAATCTGGGACGCAGCTCTAGGCCGCCCGGATCGGGGCGCTGCACGGTTTCGTGGGTGAACCAGATCAGCGCCGCCGCGGCACACAGCACCGCGAGATAGAGGACGAACGAGAGGTGCAGCGGCCATGGCGCATATTGCGCCAGGATGCCCGAGAGCAGCGGCGCGATGCCGAGGCCGACGAAATTGGCGCTGGTGCCGATGGTGGCCGCGCGGGTCTTTTCATGCGCATCGACCAGCTCGGCCAGCCAGGCATTGCCGGTGCCGCTGGCGATCCCGATGGCGAAACCGCTGAGAATGCGGGCGACATAGAGTGCCGCGATGCCGCCGACCAACAGGAAGACCAGCACGGCGACGAACAGGGTGGCGATCGCCGCGAGCGCGGTGACGCGACGGCCGACCCGGTCGGAGACACGCCCGAAAAACAACAACGCGCCGACATTGCCGAGGGCATAGGCGGCATAGATCAGGGTCAAGGTGATCTGCGAAAAGCCGAGCCGCTGCTGGTAGATGATGTAGAGCGGCGTGATCAGCGTGCTCAGGGCGAAGGCGACGCCGATCAGCATCGCGACCGCTGCGAGCGCCGCATTCCCCTGCAACTCTCCCCGATGCGCATAGGTGGCGCCGAAATGCACCATCCAAACTCTCCTGGGACGCGTGTTCTGGGGCAACGTCTCGCGTCGCGCCGCGTTCCGGGAGGTTCAATGCATTTCAGGCCGCAACGCCGGGTTCGGCGCGGGCGTGAGGGCGCCTAATCGGGCATTTGCGGATCGCGCTGCAACGGTGCGGCGATCGCGGCGAAGCCGCTTTCCTTTTCGGTCAGCGGGGCCGGGCGCAATCCCATGCGGCGGCAGATCCCGAGCGTCAGGTCGGCGCGATTGAGGGTGTAGAAATGGAAATCGGTGACGCCTTCGGCCTGCAGGGCGCGGCATTGCTCGGTCGCGACCATCGCGGCCACCAGCTTGCGCGTGTCCTGGTCATCGTCCAGCCCGTCGAACAGCTCGGCCAGCCAGTCCGGCACATTGGTGCCGCACATGGCGCTGAAGCGCACCACCTGCGCGAAATTGGTGACCGGCAGGATGCCGGGCACGATCGGCGCGTCGATGCCGGCGCGGCGCGCGCGCTCGAGAAAGCGCAGGAAGGCCGCGGTGTCGAAGCAGTATTGCGTGATCGCCCGGGCGGCACCCGCATCCAGCTTGCGCTTCAGGTTGTCGATGTCGGCGCCGGCCGAGACCGCCTGGGGATGCGTCTCCGGATAGGCGGCGACGCTGATCTCGAAATCGGCGACGGTCTTGATGAAGCCGACGAGATCAGCGGCATAGGCCAATCCGTCCGGCGGGGTCGCGGCGCCGGCCCCGGCGGGCATATCGCCGCGGAGCGCCACGATATGGCGCACGCCGGCCTCCCAGTATTGCTCCAGCAGGCGCGCGATCTCGGCACGGCCATGGCCGACGCAGGTCAGATGCGCCGCCGGGCGCAGATGCGTCTCGGCCGCGATGCGTTTCACCGTGTCGAACGTCGCGTCACGGGTCGAGCCGCCGGCGCCGTATGTCACCGAGACGTATTGCGGCAGCAGGGCTTCCAGCGCCTTGATGGTGCCCCAGAGCTGCGCCTCCATCTGCGGGTTCTTCGGGGGGAAGAACTCGAAGCTGACCCTGGGGGGCGCGACCATGCGCGTCGAACCTCGGGCATTCCCGCGGGCATCCAGGTGGCGCAGTTTGCGTTCATGCAGGAAGTTCACGCTCGGCCCTCGGCAATGGCGGGAAATCGACGAAAATAGTCGGTTCTAGGCCAGGACGGAGCCTAACACGGCCGGCAAGGCCTATCCAGGTCCGATTGCCTCCTGGATCACACCTAAATACGCGGCCGGGTTCGCAGAGTTCCAAAGGTCCGGCGACAGCGCGATGAAATCGGCGCCGCCGGCGGCGATGGCGCGCGCGTCGTCCGGGCTCGCCGCGCCGAAGGCGACGCAGGGCGTGTTCATCATCTCCGCCCACCATGCGATGAGCTCCGGTGTCTCCGCGGCATCGAGCGCGAAGCCGATATAGTCGGCATCGCGCTCGGCCACCTCCATCGCCATATGGCGCTGGGTGGCGCAGAGCGCGCCGACGATCGCATCGACGCCGAGGGCCTTGCGGGCGTCGCGGTAAAGGCG
>DASZYM010000272.1:0-4381 GCA_035545355.1 Dongiaceae bacterium | reverse complement strand
ACGCGTTCCGCTGCAGAGTGAGGGAGGCAGCGAGGGCGCGGTGCGGCCGCATCAGTCGATGATCTCGGCGCCCTCGTTGCGCAGGCGTTCGACGTTGGCCTTCATCTGCCGCAGGCGCTCGGGTTCGTGGCCTTGCCATTCGGTGACCTCGCCGATCACGCGCAGCGGGTCGCGGGAGCGGTAGGACTGGGTCGGGTTGCCGGGGAATTTCTTGTCGGTCAAGTTGGGATCGTCGACGAGTGCGCCGGTCGGTTCGACGATGTAGATGCGCCCGCGCCCGCTGCCGGCGGCGAGCTCGGCGCCCCAGATGGCGGCGTCCAAGGTGCCGGTGCAGTAGACCCAGGAGAGCGGCTTGCCCGTCCCGAAATTGGATGCGTAGCCGACGGCGATCAGGTCTCCCGGCTTCAGATCGGCGCGGGTGCCGTGATAGAGCGTTTGCGGAAATCCGTTGTCGGTGGACGGCATGGATGGCTCTCCCTCGGTGATGCGAATCGAGGGCGGTTTCATAAGCGCGGGCACCCCGCTTGCCGCAAGCCCCGGTCCGGGTTAGACAATGATGGTGGGAGATGCGGGCAACCCGCCCCTTCCCGCGACACGCCCCCGAAAACCGCCCCCGAAACCTCCGAGCCGCTGTCGATCGCCGACAGTGCCGTTCGACGTCTCTGTGTCAGGCCGGTTTGGCCGGCCCAAACGAAGGAGACGGACGATGCGCGTGATGGTGTTGGTGAAGGCGACCGATTGGAGCGAGAAGGGCATCCTTCCCTCGAAGGAATTGCTGGGCGCGATGGGCAAGTTCAATGAGGAGCTGCGGGCGGCCGGCATCCTGCGGGATGCCGACGGGCTGAAGCCCTCGTCGAAGGGCGCGCGGGTCGCGTTCGACGGGGCCAAGCGCAGCGTCATCGACGGGCCGTTCGCGGAGACCAAGGAGCTGGTCGCCGGCTTCTGGCTCTGGGAGGTCAAGGACATGGACGAGGCGGTCGCCTGGGTGAAGCGCTGCCCCAATCCGATGCCGGGGCCGAGCGAGATCGAGATCCGGCCGCTCTACGAGGCCGCGGATTTCCAGTGAGACGATGCCGCCTGCGCGCTTGGCGCGCAGGCGACTGTCGCAATAGTGTCGCAAAAGCTTCTTACAGTGCTGCCTTTCGAGCACCCGGGGCCGCGGCCGTGAAATGGCCGGGCCGTCCGGGCGGACCCGCTTTGAAGTTTGGGGGTGCGCATGGCAGCCGAACAAGCATGGGAAACCCGCTGGCCGACCCGCCCGGCCGGACCCGCTTACATCCCGACCACTCTCTATCCGGTGCTGAACCGGCTGCGCGGGATGACGCGCGCCTCGGCGCCCGGGGCCCGCTACGGCCTCGGCATCGCCCTGGTCCTCGGCGCGACCGCGGCGACGGTGCTGCTCCGATACGGCGAGCATGGACGCCCGACCTTGTGCCTGTTCTTCTGCGCGGTCATCGCCAGCGGCTGGAGGTACGGCACGGGGCCAGGCATCGTCGCCGCCGGCCTCTCCATGGTCGCGAGCCTCTGCTTCTATGCGCTGTCGCCGCATGGGCTGCGCTTCGACAGCGTCATCCTGATCGGCCTCTACGCGGTCGCCGCCCTGGCCAGCGGCGTCGCCGGCGCGCAGCAGCGCGAGGCGCGGGACGGATTGCGCCGGAGCCATGGCGAGCTCGAACGCAAGGCCCGGGAGCTCGAAGCCGCCAACCAGGCGCTGCGGATCGAGATCGCGGAGCGGCAGCGAATCGAGGAGGCGCTGCAGAAGAAGCAGGTCGAGCTCGACCACGCGGCGCGGCTTTCGACCATGGGCGTGTTCGCCGCCTCGATCGCGCATGAGATCAACCAGCCGCTGACCGCGGTCGCGAGCACCGCCGAGATCTGCAAGCGCTGGCTGGCCGAGCCCACGCCCAGGACCGAGCGGATCTGCTCCGCATTGAACCGGATCGAGCGCGAGGCCAACCGCGCCAGCGCGGTGGTCCGGCGGGTCCGGTCGGTCGCGGCGAAGCGGCCGGCCGAGACGGTGCCGCTCAGCCTCAATGCCGTGATCGAGGACGTGCTGCCGCTGATCCGCAACACATTGAGGCGCCAGCGCATCGGCCTCGGCATCGCCTTCGGCGCCGACCTGCCGGCGATGATGGGGGACCGGATCCAGCTCCAGCAGCTCTTCCTGAACCTGGTCACCAACGCGATGGAGGCGGTCGCCGGCAATGCCGAGCACGGCCGCGAGATCGGCGTCTGCACCAAGGCGGGACCCGACGGCGCGATCCGCCTCAGCGTCCGCGACAACGGCCCGGGCGTTGCCGACGGCGACATGCAGAAGCTGTTCGAGCCCTTCTCCTCCACCAAGCCGGAGGGCATGGGGCTCGGCCTTTCGATCTGCCGCTCGATCGCGGAAGCGCATGGCGGCACCCTCTCGGCCCAGCCCGGCGCGACCGCCGGGATGGTCTTCGTCGCCAGCTTCAGCCCATGCGGAGGGATCTGATGTCGGAACAGCCGCTCGCCTATGTCGTGGACGACGATCTCGCGATCCGCGAGACGCTGCACGACCTGCTGGAGACGATGGGTCTCGGCATGCGGGGCTTCAGCACGCCCCAGGACTTCCTCGAGGCCGAGCGGCCGGACCGGCCGAGCTGCCTCATCCTCGACGTGCGGCTGCCCGGCTATAGCGGCCTCGAGTTCCAACGCCAGCTCGCGGCGGCGAAGGACGACATCCCGATCATCTTCATCACCGGCCATGCGGACGTGCCGATGTCGGTGCGCGCGATGAAGGACGGCGCGGTCGAGTTCCTGTCCAAGCCGTTCCGCAACCAGGACCTGCTGGACGCGATCCAGCATGCGATCGAGAAGGACCGCCTGCGCCGCAAGGAACGGCGCGACCGCGAGGAGCTGTCGCAGCGGGCGCAGGCCCTGACCCCGCGCGAGCGCCAGGTCATGGAGCTGCTGGTGGCCGGCAAGCTCAACAAGCAGATCGGCGCGACCTTGGGCGCGACCGAGTCCACGGTGAAGACGCACCGCGCCCAGATCATGCGCAAGATGAAGGCGACCTCCGTGGTGGAGCTGGTGCGGATGTCCGATAAGATCGCGCCCTCGGCCGAGCGTCCGGGACACCATTCCGTCATATAATCGTCATCTCGATAGACCTTTGGATGAGACCGGTCGGCCGAAGGCCGACGGGTCTTGCCGATCGGATGATTCTCCTCGGCGTTCCGCCCATGGAAGTCACTCTCCGATTCCGCTTTAAAGCCCTCGCGGCGGCGATGGGCGTTTCGCGCTGCATCCGCAGGACCAATTCCAGCACGCATCGGGCTGAAATCATTTAACGCGCAAGGGAGCAAGGGAATCGATGAGACTTCCATTCAATCATGGGACGGCGGCCGCCCTGGCAGGGCTGGGCGTTGCGCTGTTGTTTTCCTCGGCGAGCTACGCCACGGACCTGACGGGGGCCGGCGGCACCGCCATCTATCCGGTGCTCCAGACCTGGGCACAGGAATACAAGGAGAAGTCGGGCGACGGCATCAATTACCAGGCCATCGGCTCGGGCGGCGGCATCAAGCAGATCGAATCCAAGACCGTGGACTTCGCGAACTCGGACAAGCCGCTGAAGCATGACGAGATCGAGAAGAACCATCTGGTGCAGTTCCCGCAGGTCATCATCTCGATCGTTCCGGTCGTGAACCTGCCCGGCATCACCGCGGGGCAGATCGTCCTCGACGGCAAGACCCTGGCCGGCATCTACCTCGGCGACATCACCAGCTGGAACGATCCCGCGATCAAGGCGCTGAATGCGAGCGTCACGCTTCCGGATCTCCCGATCATCGTCGTCCATCGCTCGGACGGCTCCGGCACGACGTTCAACTTCGCCGACTATCTCTCCAAGGTGAGCCCGAAATGGGCTTCCAGCGTCGGCGCCGATACGGCGATCACCTGGCCGACCGGCCTCGGCGGCAAGGGCAATGCGGGCGTCGCGGCGTCGGTGCAAGCCGCGCAAGGCGCGATCGGCTATGTCGAATACGCCTATGCCAAGCAGAACAACATGATCTACACCGACATGATCAATGCCGAAGGCAAGCAGGTGAAGCCGACCATGGAGGCGTTCCAGGCGGCCGCCGCCAATGCCGATTTCTCGAAGGTGCAGGACTTCTACCTGATCCTGACCAACCAGCCGGGCGCGCAGAGCTGGCCGATCACCGCGGCGACCTACATGCTCATGCGTTCGGACTATCCTACGGACAAGAACCACGTGGTCCTGAAATTCCTCGACTGGGCGCTGCATGACGGGCAGAAGGACTCGCTGAAGCTCGATTACGTTCCGTTCCCGGACAAGGTCGTCAGCCAGATCGAACAGGCCTGGAGCACTCAGCTCAAGGCCTGGCCGTAAGCGTCG
>DASZYM010000271.1:0-2053 GCA_035545355.1 Dongiaceae bacterium | reverse complement strand
AAGAAGATGCTGGACCCGCGGCTGGAGGGCTATGCGCCGATGCATGTGATCCCACGGCTGCCCGAGGCGGCGAAGGGGTGATCCGGCCCGCGCTTCCCCGATTGGCGCGCCGCGGCGACGGCTGATAGTCTGGGTGCATCGAGGCTGATGCGGAGACCGGGATTGTCGCGCAGGACGGCCGCCACGCGGACCGGCAAGAGCGGATCGACCATGGCGCTGACCGCCGAGCTGGTCGCGCGCTGCCACCGCGACGAGCCCGACCTCGGCCTGCCGCCGGAGCTGACGCCCTGCACCGACGCCGAATACGAGGCGCATGCCGCCCTGTTCCTGAAGCGCAAGGCGCCGGGCCCCTTCTGGCTGTTCGCCTATGGCTCGCTGATCTGGAAGCCGGCCTTCGATTCCCTCGGGCACTGCCGGGCGACCGCCCGCGGCTGGCACCGCGCCTTCACCATGCGCCTGACGCGCTGGCGCGGCACGCCGGAGCAGCCGGGGCTGATGATGGTGCTGGAGCCCGGCGGGTCCTGCGTCGGCGTCGCCTATCGGCTGCCCGACGAGAACCACCATGACCAGATGGTCCGCCTGCTGAAGCGCGAGACCGCATCCCTGCAAGGCATGCACGCCGTCCGCTGGATCACGGTGGAAACGCCGGACGGTCCCGTCCAGGCGCTGGCCTTCTGGGCCGGCCTCAAGGGCCCGCTCCGCGTCGAGAAGCAGGATCACGCGCGGGTCGCCGCGATCCTGGCCCGCGCCTGCGGCCATGCAGGCTCGGGCGCCGAGTATCTCTTTCTCACCGTCAGCAAGCTCGAGGAGCACGGCATCCGCGACCGCAACCTCTGGCGGCTGCAGCATCTGGTCGCCGAGGAGATCCTGCGGCGCGACACCAACCCGGCGGTCGATTGGGGCGGCTAGTCTGGAGCCTCGGACGGTCAAATGAGCGCTGCCGTCATGCCGAGAATGCCGCAGCCGATGCGCCGGAGGTGATTCAACCCACGTCGTCCTGCTCCAGGGCGGAAGAGCGTCGCGCGCCGGTCCCACCCCGACGGCTTGCATCGCGCAAGAGGCGTCTTAACCCCGGTCAACCCTCTGACGATGAACGCTTAATCCGATTCGAGCGGGTCGATGCACGGTCCGGATTCTTCGATTCTGTCGGGGTCCGGTCGGGGCCGGAGCCGGCTTCCCGCGGGATCGCGCCAGCGGCAGCCGCCTGAATGCGCGGGCATCCGTTTCATAGAATATCCCGGCCTCAATAGGCAATACCCTATCGCCGGTTGATCAGCCGGCCCTGCGCCGCGCGCGCCGCTTCCGCCGCGTCCCATTCGACCGGCTGCTGCTGCTTAGGCTTGCTGCCCGCCTCCGCCCGGCGCCTGGCCGCCTCGGCATCGACCGCGCGGGCGGCGGCGATATCCATGGCTTCGGCATCGCGCGGCTTGTCGGCCGGGGCGTGGGCGCGGCTCCTGGATTCGCCGAAGAACCGCATCCGCGGGCGCGGTCAGTGGTGCAGGATCTGGCTGAGGAACAGCTTGGTGCGGTCGGATTTCGGGTTGCTGAAGAACTCTTCCGGCTCGTTCTGCTCGATGATCTCGCCGCGGTCCATGAAGATGACGCGGTTGGCGACGGTGCGGGCGAAGCCCATCTCGTGGGTGACGCAGATCATGGTCATGCCGGAGCGCGCCAGCTCGATCATCACGTCCAGCACCTCCTTGATCATCTCGGGATCGAGCGCCGACGTCGGCTCGTCGAACAGCATGACCTTGGGGTTCATGCAGAGCGACCGGGCGATCGCCACGCGCTGCTGCTGGCCGCCGGAAAGCTGGCCCGGATACTTGCCGGCCTGCTCCGGGATCTTGACCCGCTTCAGGTAGGTCATCGCGATCTCTTCCGCGTCCTTCTTCGGCATCTTGCGGACCCAGATCGGCGCCAGCGTCAGGTTCTCCAGCACGGTCAGGTGCGGGAACAGGTTGAAGTGCTGGAACACCATGCCGACCTCGCGGCGGATCTGCTCGATCTTCTTGAGGTCGTTGTTGAGCTCGACGCCGTCGACGATGATGCGGCC
>DASZYM010000270.1:0-1895 GCA_035545355.1 Dongiaceae bacterium | reverse complement strand
ATCGACTTCGAGGGCCGGCCGGGGCTCGGCGTCCCCGGCTGGCCGTTCGACCGTGCGGCGCTGGATCCCTATTACAAACGCGCGGCGGATTCCTGCCAGCTCAATTCGACGGATTTCGACGATGTCGCGACCTGGCAGACGCGCACCGGCAAGGCCTCGCTGGACCTGCCCAACGACGACATCGTCACCCGCTTCTTCCTCTACAGCCCGCCGACCCGCTTCGGCGAGACCTATCGCGACGAAGTCGGCAAGGCCGCCAACGTCACGACCTATCTCAACAGCAACGTGCTGGAGATCGTGCCCAATGCCGCGGCGAGCCGGATCGAGCGCCTCACCATCGCGACGCTGAGCGGCAGCCGCTTCGAGGTCCGGCCGCGGATCTGCATCCTGGCGACCGGCGGCATCGAGAACGCGCGCCTCCTCCTGACCTCCGACAGCGTGCAGACCGGCGGCCTGGCCAACGGCCGCGACCTGGTCGGCCGCTATTTCATGGAGCACGTGACCCCGCCCGGCCAGGTGGCGGCGATCGCGGCCACCGACGAGACGCTGATCCCGTTCTATTACATCCATACGCCGACCATCGGCGACGTCTCGATGCGGGCCGTCTTCATGCCCTCGGACGAGTATCTGCGCCGCACCAACCGGCTGGGCGCGAGCCTCTCGATCTACGAAGCCCATGCGCCCGGCGACCAGACCAAGGGCGGCGATCCGCGGGTGGAGCCGGCAATCCTGGAAATGCTGCGCAGCATGGGCGCAGCAAACGGGCCGGCCGGCGGCATGATCTACGGCGTCGCCTGCGCCGCCGAGCCGCAACCCTCCGCCGACAACCGCGTGACCCTGACCGGCACGCGGGACGCCCTCGCCATGCGGGAGGCGCGGCTGACCTGGCGTCCGACCCAGGCCGAGCGGGAGTCGCTCTACCAGAACCTGATGGCGCTCGCGCGCAGCTTCGGCGCCTGGCAAGGCGCGGTGAAGGTCGCGATCCCCAACCAGGCGGACTGGCAGGACACCGAGATCGGCTGGGGCAACCACCATATGGGCACCACGCGCATGGCGAGCGATCCCACCCAGGGCGTGGTCGATGCCGACTGCAAGGCCCACGGCATCGCCAATCTCTACATCGCCGGCAGTTCGGTCTTCCCCTCCTGCGGCCCGGTCAACCCGACCTTGACCATCGTCGCCCTCGCCATGCGCCTGGCCGATCACCTGAAGGCGAAAGGAGTGCAAGGATGAGCCGCCTCTCCCGCCGCGCGCTGCTGGGCGGCCTGGCCGCCGCCTGGGCGATCGATCTGCCGCGGCGCGCATCCGCCAGCACGTCGGACCTGACCGAGACCCTGCTCTCCCTGGTCGGCGACCGCGGCCGCGCGGCGGCGCTCGGGGAAACCTGGATCAGCCACAAGCGCGGCGGCGGCGCCAAGCCCGGCGACCTGGTCAACAGCCTGGCCGATCTGCTGCGTGCCCAGGGTTGGTCGGGCGCCAACGACCCGACGGAGCTGCGCCAGCGCTTCAGCGCGGCCGTGCGTGCCGATTACCAGAGCGGCGAGACCGTCACCGTCGCGGGCTGGCAACTGGCGAAGACGCAGGCGGAACTCTGCGCCCTCGCCTACTTCTCCACCGCCGGGATGCTGTAAGAGCCGGCGAGGGGCTTAGAACAGCCCTTCGACCTCGCCCTTCTCGTTCAGCTTGATGTGGTTGGCGGACGGGACCCGCGGCAGGCCCGGCATGGTCATGATCTCACCGCAGATCACCACGATGAACTCCGCGCCGGCCGAGAGACGGATCTCGCGGACCGGCACCACGTGGTTCGACGGCGCGCCCTTGAGGTTCGGGTCGGTCGAGAAGCTGTACTGGGTCTTGGCCATGCAGACCGGGTACTTGCCGAAGCCCATCTTCTC
>DASZYM010000269.1:0-8505 GCA_035545355.1 Dongiaceae bacterium | reverse complement strand
GGCGGCCAGTCGCTGGCCGTCTCGAAATTCACCGCGCATCCCAAGGAGGCCGTCGACCTCGTCCTCTATCTCACCGGCAAGGAAGAGGAGAAGCGCCGCGCGCTCAAGGGTTCGTTCAACCCGTCGCTGAAGAGCGTCTATGACGAGCCCGAGCTGAAGAACGATCCGTTCTTCTCCCACTTCCTCGACATCCTGGACGGGCTGGCGCCGCGTCCCGCCACGGTCGCCGGCAGGAAGTACAATCAGTTCTCCAGCGAATTCGTCCACGCGGTCTATGCAACCCTCTCCGGCCAGGGCGACGCCGCGACGAACCTGAAGAGCGTGAAGGAAAGCTGGAAGTAGGCGCCGAATTTCCGTGACGGCGGAGGGTCGCTCTCCCATCAACCCCACTCGCACTCGCCCCAACTTGGGGCGAGGAGAGGGACAGAGCCTTCACAGTGAGGAGAGGTCGTGCGTGACTGATGGTGCAGTGAACTGCGCGACGTCGCCGCCCCGCCCCAAGTTGGGGCGGTATGGTGGGGTTGATGGGAGAGCGACCCTCCGCCGCTGCCCGGCAACATCATGACCACGCTCCACACCCGCCGCGCGGTCATCGCCTGGTCCTTCCTGGCGCCGATGCTGATCGCCCTCGCGCTGGTCGCCGGCTGGCCGCTGCTCCGCACCATCCTCTTGAGCTTCACCGATGCGGGGCTCGGCGATTTCTCGGACTCCAACTGGATCGGCATCGGCAATTACCGCGACCTGATCCACGATGCCAATTGGTGGCGCGCCGTCGCCAATACCGTCGGCTTCACCGTCATCTCGGTGACCATCGAGACCGTCCTCGGCCTCATCATCGCGCTCACCCTCGACGCGCATCTCCCCGGCCGCGGCGTGGTGCGCGCCGCCGTGCTGATCCCCTGGGCCATCCCGACCGTGGTCTCGGCGAAGATGTGGGGTTGGATGCTGAACGATCTCTACGGCGTGGTGAATGCCGTGCTGCTCGGCCTCGGCCTGATCTCGAAGCCCTGGGCCTGGCTCGCCGATCCGGTGCTCTCGCTGGTCTCGGTGATCGCGGTCGATGTCTGGAAGGGCACGCCGTTCATGGCGCTGCTTTCCCTCGCGGCACTCCAGGTCCTGCCGCGCGAGATCTACGAGGCGGCCCGGGTCGATGGCGTCAACCCGATCCGGGTCTTCCTGGAAGTGACCCTGCCGCTGATCCGCCCGGCGCTGCTGGTCGCCGTCGTCTTCCGCAGCCTCGATGCGCTCCGGGTCTTCGACATCATCTATGTGCTGACCGGCGACAATCCGGCGACCGCCTCGATGTCGGTCTATGCGCGCCAGCAATTGATCGATTTCCAGCAGGTCGGCATGGGCTCGGCGGCGGCGACCTTCCTGTTCCTGATCATCGCGCTCTTCGCCACGATCGTGGTGACCGCCGGCCGCATCCGCGTCGCGGGCGCCCGATGAGCCGGCGGCCGGTCAGGATCGCCGGCCGCGTCGGCTTCTACGCCCTGCTCGCCCTCATCGTGTTCTATGCGATCTTTCCGTTCTACTGGGCGGTCGTCTCCTCGCTGAAGACCGGCAGCGGGCTCTTCACCGCCGATCTCATCCCGAGGAACCCCACCTTCGAGAACTACATCGCGCTCTTCCGCGACCAGCCCTTCGGCTGGAACATCCTGAATTCGGCGATCGTCGCCGCGGTCACCACCGCGATCTCGCTCGGCCTCTCGATCTCCGCCGCCTATGCTTTGGGACGCATCAGTTTCCGCGGCCGCACCGCCACCTCCTTCGTGATCCTGAGCGTCTCGATGTTCCCGCAGATCGCCGTGCTCTCCGGCATGTTCGAGCTGATCCAGGTTTCCGGCCTTTACGACTCGCTCTATGGCCTGATCCTCGCCGACCTGATCCTGACCCTGCCGTTCT
This sequence comes from Dongiaceae bacterium, assembly GCA_035545355.1. Classification (GTDB taxonomy): domain Bacteria; phylum Pseudomonadota; class Alphaproteobacteria; order Dongiales; family Dongiaceae; genus Dongia. The sequence goes on along the minus strand of DASZYM010000269.1, from coordinate 6,600 downwards.
CGACCTGGGTGCTGACCGCCTTCATGGGCGAGCTGCCGCGCGAGCTGGAGGAGGCGGCGATCATCGACGGCGCGCCGCCTTTGCGCCTCGTCACCGACGTCTTTCTGCCGGTGATGGCGCCGGCCCTGGTCGCGACCGGCCTCTTGGCCTTCATCCTGGCCTGGAACGAGTTCCTGTTCGCCCTGACCTTCACGCTGTCGGAGGAGGAGCGCACCGTGCCCGTGGCGATCGCGCTCATCTCGGGCGCCGGCGGCTACGAGATCCCCTGGGGCCGCATCATGGCGGCCTCGGTCATCGTGACGGCGCCGCTGATCCTGCTGGTCTTGGCGCTTCAGCGCCGCATCGTCTCGGGCCTGACCGCAGGCGCCGTGAAGGGGTGAAGCCTCAGGCGTGGGCCGCGACGCGGCAACGCTCGATGGCCGAGGCGAGGTCCCGGTCCAGCACCGGCTTGGCGAGAGCCTCGGCGGCGCCGAGCCGGCGGGCCGCCGCCAGTCCTTCGGGGCTGCCGCCGGAGATCGCGATGACCGGCACCCGGCGGTTGATCATGGCCATCTCGCGCAGCAAAGTCAGTCCGTCCATCCCGGACATCTGCAGATCGGTGACGATCGCCGCCGGCCGGTGGCGGGCCACCTCGACCAAGGCGGCGCGGCCGTCGCTGGCATGGCCGACCTGGTAACCCAGGGTCTCCAGGCAGAGACCGAGGGATTCCCGGACGGCGTCGTCGTCATCGACGAGCAGGATGCGGATCGGTGTGGCTGTGCCCAAGCGCGTCATGGAACGGGCCCTTCGAACGAATGGTTGCGCATGGTTGATAGCCCGCTTGCCCGGACCGGCGCATTGACCTGTCGCAATCCTCGCCATCCGTGAATCTACGCATCGGTCGGGGTTTCCGGCCGGACTTGATCCAGATCATCGACGCCGCGCCCATCTCCGCCTATGGGTTGTCCATGGGCCAGGGGAATGCCGCCATGAGAGTTCACAGCGTGCCGAAGCGGATACTCGTCGTGGACGACGAGGCCCATGTCCGGGATCAGATCCGCGCCTTGCTCGAATCCCATGGCTATGCGACGGCCGCGGCCGCCGATGGCCGCGGCGCTTTGCGGGAGGTGGAGCGCCTGCGTCCGGACCTGGTCCTGACCGATCTCTTCATGCCCGACCTGGACGGGATCGAGCTGATCACCGCGCTTCGCGAACGCGCGCCGGAGATCCCCATCGTCGCGATGGCGAACCGGTTCAAGCCCTTCACGGTCGATTACATCGATATCGCGATGAAGCTCGGGGCCTATACCGGGCTCTACAAGCCGCTCGATTCCGGCGACCTGCTGGAGGCGCTGGAATGCGCCTTTACCGGCCGCGCCCTTCCGGTGCCAGCGTAGCGTCCGCCTCTTACGCGCCGACCCGCGGCAGCCGCGAGCGTTCCTCCAGATCGTCCAGCACCAGGTGGTTGCGCATATAGCTGGTCCCGGCGTCGCGGATCGGCTGGAAGTCCCAGCTCCGATGCCGCCCCTTGCTCTGCGCCGCGTAGACCAGCCGCCGCCGCCTCTGGCTGGCGATCACCTGCTCCTTGAGCGCCGCGAGATTCCAGCGTTGCCGCACCTCCTTGCGGAAGGCCTCGACCGTCGCCGCCTGTTCGGGTGCTGCGGCGAGGTTGGTCTTCTCCAAGGGATCGGCCGTGAGGTCGTAGAGCTGGTCCGGATCGCTCGGCGTGTGGACGAACTTCCAGCGGCCGCGCCGGATCATGATCAGTGGCGCGATCGCGCCCTCGCCGCAATATTCGCCGATCGCCGTGTCGTGGTCGGCGCCGCCCGAAAGCGTGCCGAGCAGGCTGGCGCCGTCGATCGGCGCCGCCGGCGCGAAGTCCTTGCCGTCCGCCGCGATCGCGGCCAGCGTCGGCAGCAGGTCGAGATGGGAGGCGCTCCCCGTCCGGCGGCCCGCCTTGAACGTGCCTGGCGCCGTCACGATCAGCGGGATCCGGCAGGCATTCTCGAACCAGGTCATCTTGTACCAGAGTCCGCGCTCGCCCAGCATGTCGCCGTGATCGGCGGTGAGCAGCACCACGGTGCTGTCGGCGAGCCCGGATTCCTCCAGCGCCTGCATCACGATCCCGACCTGCCGGTCGATATAGGAGATCGAGGCGAAATAGGCGCGGCGCGCGCGGCGCACATGCGCGTCGGTGACCTCGTAGTGGTCCATGTCCGAGACATGGCGCAGGCGCCGGCTATGCGGGTCGAGCGGCACGTCCGCCGCCTTCACCACGGGCATCGGGATATCGTCGTCGCGATAGAGATCGAACAGCTCCGGCAGGTTGGCATAGGGGTCGTGCGGATGGGTCCACGACACCGTCAGGCAGAACGGCCGCGCCTCGTTGCTGCGCGCGAGGTCGTAGATATGCCGCCGCGCCGCATAGGTGACCTCGTCGTCGAAATCGAGCTGGTTAGAGCGCACGCAGGTGCCGGCCTGGGTCACCGAGAGCATGTTGTGATACCAGCTCGGCCGCACGTCCGGCTGCTCCCAGTCCGGCGTCCAGCCGTAATCCGCCGGATAGATGTCGGTGGTCAGCCGCTCCTCGAAGCCGTGGAGCTGGTCTGGTCCGCAGAAATGCATCTTGCCGGCCAGCGCCGTGCGATAGCCGGCCGCGCGCAGGTAATGCGCGAAGGTCGGCACGTCCGACGGGAACTCCGCCGCGTTGTCATAGGCGCCGATCCGCGAAACCGAGGCGCCGGCCATCATGGTGAAGCGCGACGGCGCGCAGAGCGGGCTGGCGCAATAGAAGTTGTCGAACACTACCCCCCGCTCGGCCAGCGCGTCGATGTTCGGGGACTGCACCACCTTGCGGCCATAGGCGGGCAGGAAGGATGCCGCGAGCTGATCGGCCATGAGAAAAAGGATGTTGAGCGGCTTTGCCATCGGGCGCCTTCGGGGCTATGAGCAATAGGAATGGCGGCGATCCTAGTCCTCCCCGCAACCCCGATCCAAGGCATGACCGGCTCATGAGGGATATGATCAAGGATTATGTCCGGGGCGACCTTCCCTCGCTCTCGGCGCTGCTGGCGGTGGTCGCGGCGGGCGAGCGCGGCGGCTTCACCGCGGCCGCGGCCGCGCTGGGCGTGACGCAATCGGCGATCAGCCGCGAGATTCGCCAGATCGAGGAGCGGCTCGGGCGGGCGCTGTTCCGCCGCTCGCCCCGCGGCGTCGAGCTGACCGAGGAGGGGCGCCAGTTCATGGAGGCGGCGCGCGCCGGCCTGCAGGAGATCGCCGGCGCGGTCGCCCGCATCCGCGCCGCCGATGCGCCGCGCCATCTCACCATCGGCTGCGACTTCGCCTTCTCGGCGCATTGGCTGGTGCCGCGCCTGCCGAAATTCGCCGAGGCCAAGCCCGACATCGACGTGCGCGTGGTGACCGCCCAGCATGTCGAGCGGGCGGTCGCCGATTGCGACATCGCGATCCTGTTCGGCTCCGGCGAATGGCCGGGCATCGCCGCGCGCCGCATCAGCCAGGAGGCGGTCTTCCCGGTCTGCGCGCCCGGCTATCCGACCGGCCCCGCGACGGGCAAGCCGGACTGGCTCGCCGAGGCCAACCTGCTGAAGCTGCTGGACAGCGAGGACGGCACCGACTGGTTCGACTGGCCGGGCTATTTCGCGGCGGCGGGCATCGCCTATCCGGAGAACAGCCGTGGCCAGGGCTTCGGCAATTATCCGCTGGTGCTGCAGGCGGCGATTGCCGGACAGGGCATCGCGCTCGCCTGGTCGCCGATGATCGAATCCCTGATCGAGACCGGTCAGCTCCGCCGCGCCCACGACTTCACCGCGCGCTCGACCCGCGGTTATTTCCTCGGCCGCCCGCGCACCGCCGGCGCCAACCCGCTCGCCGACGCCTTCGAGCGCTGGCTGCTGAAGGAAATGGGCGGCTAGCTAGACGTTCAGCGTCATGAAGTCGAGATCGTCGACCGGCTTGGCGCCGATGCCGTCGTAGAAGCGGCGCGCGATCGTGTTGGGCTTGTAGACCGACCAGAAGAGATAGCCGGCGCCGCCCTTCTGCGCCTGTTCTCTCGCAGCGTCCATCAGCTTGCGCCCGACGCCGAGACGGCGCGTCCACGGCCTGACCCAGAGATCGATCACGAACAAGGTGCGGCAGGCGAGATCGACATCGTAATTCGGCGCATGCAGCAGGTAGCCGAGCGGCTTCTCGGCTTCCTCGCAGATGAAGCCGCCGAAGGCCGGGCTCGGGCCGAAGCCGTCCTGCAGATATTTCTGCTCGGTGAACTTCGGCTCCCAATGATCGCCGAGCGAGTTCAGGTAGGCGCCGAATTCATGCGCCATGCCGACGATGGATTCGGCGTCCTCGCGCCGGATCGGACGGACGGTGACGGTCATGCGGGCCTCGCTACTGCGCGCGCGGATGCGCCGCGTTATAGACCGCGAGCAGCCGCGCCGCGTCAACCTCGGTGTAGCGCTGGGTTGTCGAGAGCGAGGAATGGCCGAGCAGTTCCTGGATCGCGCGCAGATCGCCGCCGCCGGCCAGCAGGTGCGTCGCGAACGAGTGGCGCAGGGCATGCGGCGTCGCGGTCTCGGGCAGGCCGAGCTGCATCCTGAGCTTCTGCATCGCAAGCTGGACCAGGCGCGGGGAGAGGCGCTTGCCCTTGGCGCCGAGGAAGAGCGGGCCTTCCGGCTCGCAGGGGATCGGCAAGGCTTTGAGATAATCCTGGATCGCCTCGGCGACGATGAGCAGCACCGGCACGACGCGGGTCTTGTTGCCCTTGCCGGTGATCCGCAGCGATCCGCCGGCTTTCGGCGCCTCGCGCCGCGAAAGACTGAGCGCTTCCGAGATGCGCAGGCCGCATCCGTAAAGCAGCGTCAGCACCGCGAGGTCGCGCTTGCCGATCCATTCCGCCTCGTGGAGATCGGCGATCGCGTCCAATGCATCCTCGGCCTCCGCGGCATTCAGCGGCTTGGGGACCGAGCGCGGCAGTTTCGGATTGCGCAAGCCGGCGATGGCGGCGTTCTGCGCCAGGCCGCGCTTGGCCAGGAAGCGGGCGAAGTTCTTGATGGCACTCAAGGCCCGCGCGGTGGACGCTGCCTCGATGCCGCGCTGCGCCCGGTCGGACATCCAGGCGCGGAAGTCGTTGCGATCCGCCGCCGCGAAGGCCGCCAAGGTCGGTGTCTCGCCGCGATAGGTCTCGAGGAAACGCAGCAGGTCCTTCAGATCGCGCAGATAGCCATCGACGGTATGCGCGGACCCGCGCCGCTCATGCGTCAGCCATGAAAGCCATTGCTCGATTGCCGCGGCAAGGTCCGGGCGCGCTGCGAACCGAAGGTCGCGCGCCGCGTCCGCTTCTATGGTTTCGGCAGGTCCAGCCATGTACGGATGCCGAACTCGATGACCCTTCCGAGGAAGCTCATGAGCTCGGTGCCCTGGCCGGCATGGAAATAGCCGGGATGCCGCGCGCCGAAGGCGATCAGGCCGGCGGGCGCATGGGAGCTGATGTTGAGGCGGAGCAGCGCATCGGAGCGCACCAGCTCCGCCGCCGGGCCGAAGATCTCCGGATCGCCGACCGCCTCGTCGCGCAGCACGACATGCTTGTCCTTGCCGCCGAGCAGGCGGTCGCAGGCGCCGCGGCTCAGGAACTGGATGCCCTCATGCTTCGGGCGCTTCGCGGTGTGGTCGGAGAGCTCGACGCAGAGGCTGACCACATCGACTTCCAGCAGCAGGCCGAGATCGCCGGTGATGATGTCGATGAACTGCTCGAAGCTCTCGGCTTCCAGCAGCTCGACCACCGCCTTGTGGATGCGCTCCTGGGTCGAGATGTTGTCGCGGGTATTGGCGAGGATCTCGTCCTGCTCGCCCCTGAGCTTGTTGATCTCGCCGCGCAGCCGCTCGACCATGAACTGTTGCAGGTCGATGACCCCGTCGCCGCCATGCCGGCCGGGCGAGAGCTGCAGGTCGAGCAATTCGGGATGGCGCGCCAGGAAGTCGGGATGGCGGCGCAGATAGGCGACCACCTGTGCCGCGGTCGTCGCGCTGCCCGCCGCTTTGGTGCTGCCCTGTTCCGGGGCCCGGTCCGCCATGCCCTCTATCCCCCGATGGTCGCGTTACAGAATCGATTGGCCGGTCTTGGCCCAATCCGCCAGGAACGCGGCAAGGCCCTTGTCGGTGAGCGGATGGTTGAACAGCGACCGCAGCACCGCCGGCGGCAGAGTCGCCACATGGGCACCCAGCTTCGCCGATTCAATGACATGGATCGGATGTCGCACCGAGGCGACCAGCACCTCGGTCTTGATGTAATCGTACTGCTTGTAGATCTGCACGATGTCGGCGATCAGCCGCATGCCGTCGGTGCCGATATCGTCGAGCCGGCCGACGAAGGGCGAGATGAAGCTGGCGCCGGCTTTCGCGGCGAGCAAAGCTTGCGCCGGCGTGAAGCAGAGCGTGACGTTGACCTTGGTGCCCTCGTCGGAAAGTGCCTTGCAGGTCTTCAGGCCGTCGACCGTCAGCGGCACCTTCACCGCGATGTTCTTCGCGATCTTGGCGAGCTTCTTGCCTTCGGCGAGCATGGTCTTGTGGTCGGTCGCGGTCACCTCGGCGGAGACCGGCCCCGCCACC
>DASZYM010000268.1:0-5752 GCA_035545355.1 Dongiaceae bacterium | reverse complement strand
CCTAGGAACCGAGCTTCTGCAGAGCGAGGCCGGCATCGATGAATTCCAGATTGGCCCGGTCCGCCTTGCCGGCGACCGCCGCCTTGAAGTGTTGCTTGGCCGCCTTCTTGTCCTGCTTCGCCAGCGCCCAGGCGCCGATATAGTACTCCGCCTCCGCGGTGAGATCGGCGGCGCGCGGATCGGAAACATTGGCCGCCTGCAGCAGGTCGCTCTCGCTGAGATTGCCGAGCGCGAAGGCGACGATCGGCATCGGCCATTGATCGACCGGCACCTCCTTCGCCAAGGCCGCGAGCTCCGGCGGCGCCGCCTTGCCGAGACGCGCATCGGCCAGCGCCAGGCGCAGCGTCGCATAAGCGCGCAGCGCCGCCTTGCTGATGCCGTCGAGGTTCTTCGCCGCCGCGGCGAAATCCGCCGCCGCCGCCGCGAAATCGCCCTTGGCATATTCCGCGCGGCCGCGATTGTAGAACGCGACCGGCGATGTGGGCGTGGCCTTCAGGAGCTGGGTGCAATCGGCGATCGCATCTTCGTTATGCCCGAGCTGGATCTCGATCCCCGCCCGGCGCAGCCGCGACTCGAAATCGTCCGGCTTCACCATCAGCACCTTGGTGAGGTCGTCGATCGAGGATTCGTACTTGCCCTCGATCGAGTAGAGCCAGGCGCGATTGAACAAGGTGTCGGGGTCGCTCGGCGCGATCTGCAGCAGCCGGTTGTAATCCTCGATCGCCAGGTCGAACCTTCCGAGCTGCGCATAGGCGGCGGCGCGGTTGTAGAGCGCATCGGTCGCCTCGGGATCGATCGACAGCGCCTTGGCGAAGTCGTCGATCGCCGCTTCGAATTGCCGGCGGTCGACCTGGGCATTGCCGCGGAAGAGATAGGCCGCCGCCAGCGATTTGCCGGTCAGGCTCCCACCGCCGATCGCCTCGGTGCAGGCAACGGCGCGCGCGGCCGCGTCGTCTCCTTCGGCGCAAGGTTTCAGCACCGCGGCGGTCGGATCCGGTTTGGCCGGCGCGGCCGGCGGCGTATCGGCCCGGGCCGCCGTTGTCAGCAACAGCAGCGCGATGCTGACGGTTCGGGTCAGGCACGAAAAACCTCGACTAAACTCAAACTTAAACATTCCGGATCAACTTCCTTGTCTCGGACCGCCGCCTCGCTATCAGCATAGGATAATCCGATGTCGCTCTGGCAGAACTTGAAGATCGGCGTGAAGATTTATATCGGCTTCGCCGCCCTGCTCGTGATCCTGCTCGGCCTCGGCTTCTTCGCCATCTGGAACTTCGCCCTGATCAACGACCAGTCCACCGTGATGGCGCGGGATTGGCTGCCGAGCGTCGAGAATATCCTGAAGATCAACAACTCCGCCGGCGACTTCCGGGCGGCCCAGGGCTCGGAGCTCATCGCCACGGCCGATGCCGACATGAGCAAGGCGGAAAGCGATATGAAGGATGCGGCCGACGCCATGGCAGCGGGTGAGAAGGTCTACGAGCCGCTGATCTCCAGCGACGAGGAGCGCGGCCTCTACGACCAGTTCACCAAGGCCTGGGCACAATATCGGACGACCAGCGCGACGCTGGCCGACCTCGCGCGCAAGAGCGAGGACAGCGCCGCCATCCCGCTCTATCTCGGCCAATCGCGCCAGGAATATGACGCGGCCGCCGCTTTGCTCGACAAGCTGGTCGATCTCAATGCCAAGGGCGCGGCCGATGCCAGCGATGCCGGCGATGCGCTCTACGCTTCCTCGCGCCAATGGATGATCTCCGGCATGGTCGCCGCCGTGCTGCTCGGCATCGTGGTCGGCTTCATCGTCGCCCGCGGCATCACCGGCCCGCTCGGCGTCCTGACCGCGACCATGCATCAGCTCGCCGCCGGCCATATCGATGCGGAAATCCCGGCGACCGGCCGCAAGGACGAGGTCGGCATCATCGCCAAGGCGGTGCTCGCCTTCAAAGACAATCTCCGCGCCGAGGCCGAGCGCCGCAAGGCCGACGAGGACGCCAAGCGCCAGGCCGACGAGGCCGCGCGGCGCAAGACCATGCTGGACCTCGCCGACCGCTTCGAGCAGTCGGTGGGCGGCGTGGTCGGCAAGGTCACCGCCTCCGCCACGGAGCTGCAGACCACCGCCAAGGCCATGAGCGAAGTGGCCGAGGAGACCTCGCGCCAATCGACCGCGGTCGCCGGCGCCGCGGAGCAGATGACCCAGAACGTGCAGACCGTCGCTTCGGCGACCGAGGAGCTCTCGGCCTCGATCGGCGAGATCACGACCCAGGTCACCGAATCCACCCGCATTGTCGCCGAGGCCGTCAACCAGGCCACCGCCACCAATGCCAAGGTCCAGGGCCTGGCCGAGGCCGCGCAGAAGATCGGCGACGTGGTGCGCCTGATCAACGACATCGCCGGCCAGACCAATCTGCTGGCGCTCAATGCCACGATCGAGGCGGCGCGCGCCGGCGAGGCGGGCAAGGGCTTCGCCGTCGTCGCTTCCGAGGTGAAGACTCTCGCGACCCAGACCGCGAAGGCGACCGATGAGATCGCCGCCCAGGTCCGCTCGATCCAGGACGCGACCAGGAGCTCGGTCGAGGCGATCGGCTCGATCGCCTCGACCATCAACCGCGTGAGCGAGATCTCGACCGCGATCGCCACCGCCGTCGCGGAGCAGGGTGCCGCGACCCAGGAGATCTCCCGCAACGTGCAGCAGGCGGCCCAGGGCACGACCGAGGTCTCCTCGAATATCGGCGGCGTCACCGCGGCGGCCGAGCAGACCGGGACCGCGGCGGGCCAGGTGTTGAGCTCCGCCGGCGCGCTCGCCTCGGAAGGCGATGCCTTGCGCCGCGAGGTCGATACCTTCCTGCGCACCGTGCGCGCCTGAACGACCACCTCTCTCGACCTACCGGCGTCGGTATTAAGGACTATATCGATAGCCCTTTATGCCTTCGTTCCCAGGCGGCGGGATACGCGTATGTCCTTTTGGTGAAACCTGCCGCTTGCCGCAGAAATACCGGCGAGAGTGCTTGTGCGGCGAGCATTCTCGCGCCACATCTCGCGCCATGGGGCAGGGCAGCAAGACGTTCTTGCTGGGCTTGGGCTGTCAAAAAGGCGGCTCGACCTGGCTGTTCAATTATCTGAGTCGTTTGCCGGACTGCAATTTCGGTCTGGCGAAGGAATATCACACCTTCGATGCGCGGCATCTGGACGAGTTCCGCTGGTTCCATACGCGCAACCTGCACCGCCTCTCCAGACTGTTGGAGAAGAAGCGGCACAGCGGGTTCTGGCCGAGCCGGGCGCTCGACCGGAGGATCGAAGGCCTGTCCCGCAAGATCATTTTCTGCAACGACCCCACCTTCTATGCCGACTACTTCGACGCCCTTTGGGAGAACGATCCGGCGGCGCATCTCGTCGGCGATATCACGCCCGGCTACGCGGCGCTCGGCCCGGAGCATTTCCGGGAGATCAAGCAACTGCTCGAGGCCAAGGGATTCGACATCAAGGTGGTCTTCTTGATGCGCGATCCGGTCGAACGCTGCTACTCGGCGACGCGCTCGCCCTTCGAGAAGAAGATCCGGCGCGGCGCCGCGGTCGATGTGCTGGCGCTGCTGGAGGAGAACTACGCATCGCCCGGCTTTGAATGCCGGACCCGCTATGAGGCCACGATCGAGGCGCTCGAATCGGTGTTCCGGCCCGAGCAGCTCTTCTTCGGCCTCTATGAATCCTTCTTCTGCATGGAAGAGATCGGGCGGCTGAACTGGTTCCTCGGCATCGGCGGCAATCCGCGTCCCGACCTCAACCGGCGTGTCAATGCCTCGCAGCGCGATGTCGACGTGCCCACGGATCTGGCGGCGCGGATCTTCGCCCATTACCGCCCCACCTACGACTTCTGCGCCGCGCGTTTCGGCACGGCGCGCCTGCGCGCCGCCTGGCGGCATTACTGAGCCCGAAGCCTCGCGCGGAACGTCCCGCCGCCCCGATCCTTAGTGTCTCGCAGTGATCTGGGCGGAGAGAGTCGAATGGCGGGCGATCGCGAGCGTGGGGCGTGACCACCCTGGTCCTCACCGAACACGCCTCCGACGAGAAGACCACGGAGGCCGTCTGCATCCTCAATTGCGCCGCCGGCACCTGCGATGCCGAAAGCGCGGCTGCGCTCTTCCGGCGGATTGCCGCCGAGCATGGAGCCGCCTGCGAGATCCTGGCGCCGGAGCGCGGCGCCGATCTCCCGGCCTTGGCCCGGCGGGCGGTCGAGCAGGGGGCCGCGATCGTGGTCGCCGGCGGCGGCGACGGCACGATCAACGCCGTCGCCTCGGCGCTGGTCGGCACCGAAGCGGCGCTCGGCGTGCTGCCGCTCGGCACCCTCAATCACTTTGCCAAGGATCTCGGCATCCCGCTCGCTCTGGACGCGGCGATCCGCAACGTCTTCACCGGCCGGCCGCGCGCCATCGATGTCGGCGCGGTGAACGACCGTCTCTTCCTCAACAATTCGAGCCTCGGCATCTATCCGCGGATCGTGCGCCTGCGCGAGGCGCATCAGCGCAAGGGCGTGCGCAAGTGGATCGCCTTCGCCAAGGCGCTCGGCTATGTGCTGCGCCATCCGCGCTCGCTCTATCTGCGCATCCGCATCGACGCCGCCCATGCCGGCGTACGCAAGACGCCCTTCATCTTCATCGGCAACAACCGTTATGAGATCTCGGGCCTGAGCATCGGCAAGCGGGTCGGGCTTGCCGGCGGCCGGATCTGGATCTGCCAGGCGCCCGATGCCGGCCGCTGGGGCCTGTTCCGCCTGACGCTGCGCGCGCTGGCCGGCCGGATCCGCGAATCCGATCTCGAAGCGGCGGAGGCGCGCGAAGTCTGGATCGACATCCATCCGCGCGGCGCCGATGTCTCGGCCGACGGCGAAGTGATGCGCCTGGCGGCGCCGTTCCATTATCGCAGCCGGCCCGGTGCGCTGCGGGTGATCGTGCCGCCGGAGGCGCCGGCCGGCTGATCTCCGATGCGCAGGATCGCCCATCTCTCCGATCTCCATTTCGGCGCGGCCGATCCGGCGCTGGTCGAGGCTGCGGTGCGCGCCGTCAACGATGCCGAGCCGCATCTCGTCGTCGTCTCCGGCGATCTCACCCAGCGGGCGCGCAGCAGCCAGTTCCGCGACGCGCGCGCCTTCCTCGACCGCCTGGCGCGGCCGCAGATCGTCGTGCCCGGCAATCACGACGTGCCGCTCTGGAACGTCATCGCCCGCGGCTGGACCCCGCTGGTCAAATACCGCCGGATCGTCGGCGAGGATCTGACGCCGTTCTACGCCGATGCGGAGATCGCGGTGCTGGGCCTGAACACCGCGCGCTCCTTCACCATCAAGGACGGCCGGCTCAACCGCGAGCAGCTCGCCGCGGCGCGAACGCATTTCGCGCGCGCGGCGCCGGAGGCGGTGAAGATCGTCGTCACCCATCATCCCTTCGACCAGCCGGAAGCCGAGCGCTCCGGCGACATCATCGGCCGCGCGCGGCTCGCCATCGCCGCCTTCACGACGCTCGGCGTCGATCTCATCCTCTCCGGCCATCTGCATGTGACCCGCACCGGCCCCAGCACCACGCGCTATCCCGGCAGCGGCGCGCTGCTGGTGCAGGCGGGAACCGCGACCTCGATCCGCCGGCGCGGCGAGGTCAATTCCTTCAACCTGATCGAGATCGAATATGGCAGCGCGCTGATCCGGCGCCTCGACTGGGACGCGCGGCGCGGCCGCTTCGTCGAAGCCGCCTTCGAGCGCTTCCGCAAG
>DASZYM010000267.1:0-2316 GCA_035545355.1 Dongiaceae bacterium | reverse complement strand
CAAGCCGCCTCGCGGGCCTGCATCTCCACTTCTTCCTCCGCACGCTGGAGCTGGCGCGGCCCGGCGATCTCGGCTGTTTCGTCACCGCCGCCGAATGGCTGGCAGTGAATTACGGCGCCGCCTTGCGCCGGCTCCTCGCCGGTCCGCTCGGCCTCGTGGCGCTGCACCGCCTCGATCCCAAGGCGCTGCCTTTCGAGGATGCGGTGACCACCGGCGCCATCATCGGCTTTCGCCCGGGCAGCGCCGATGACGTGGTTCAGGTGAGCGACATCGCTTCGCTGGACCAGCTTCGCGATCTCTCGGCCGGCACGACCCTCGCGCGCGCTTCTCTCTCCGCGCCGCGCTGGACCGAGATCGCGCGGACCCGCCGGACGCGGCCCGCCGGCTGGACCGAGCTCGGCGAGATCTGCCGCGTGCATCGCGGCCAGGTGACCGGGGGCAATGCGACCTGGATCGCCGGCACGCACAGCGCCGGTCTGCCCGAACGCTTTCTCTTCCCCGCCGTCACCAAGGCCCGCGAGCTGATCGCGGCCGGCACTGCGTTGACCGAGATATCGCGCCTGCGCCGTGTGATCGACTTCCCGGCCGATCTCGATATGCACGAACCCGCGGTGCGACGCTTCCTCGACTGGGCTAAGGCGCAAGGCGCCGATGCCGGCTACATCGCGCGCCATCGCCCGGCCTGGTGGTCGGTGGGCCTGAAGCCGCCGGCGCCGATCCTGTGCACCTATATGGCGCGGCGCCCGCCGGCTTTCGTGCGCAACCTCTGCGCCGCCCGCCACATCAACATCGCCCACGGCCTCTATCCGCGCGATCCCATGCCGGATGCATTGCTGGACGCGCTCGCCGCCTGGCTCCGCGCGAACGTGGCGCAATCCGCCGGCCGCACCTATGCCGGCGGCCTCACCAAGTTCGAGCCCAAGGAGCTGGAGCGTGTGCTCGTACCGCCGCTGGTGGAGTTGGTCGCAACTTAGCGCGGCTTCAGAACTCCATCAGCGCGTCGATCTGCGCCTGGTCGACCGTGTGGTCGCTGCCATGGATCACGGCGCTCGCCTGGCCGATCAGGTCCTGCAGGTTGCGCGAGGCGGTTTCGGCGATGGTGCGGATCATGATCTCGTCGCCGATCTCCAGCGCCGTCGCCAGCCGCTCGATCGAGATCCCGACCAGCCGGTTCATCTCGGCGACCAGGCGATCGAACGGCTCGCGGAAGGCGAGCGGCGCGTGGTCATAGGCCTCGATCGCCAGATCGCGGTCGGCGATGCTGCTCTGGCGGAAATGGTCCTGATAGGATTTGGGCTGCCAGGCGCGGCAATCCTCCAGGCATTCCGGCGCGTCGGGCACGAGATCGAACAGCATGACGATCTCGTTGACGTGATTGAGGTAGTCGGTGGCGAGCAGGCTCTTCGGATTGACGTTGGACTGCTCGGCGCGCCGCGACAGTTCGCGGAGTTTCGCGTCGCGATCTTCGCCGCCCACCGACAGGACTGGTTCGCCCAAATCCTTATTCCCCGTCATGCAGTCCGGGCCGCGCCTCTTGGACTGGCCCTTATCGTTCCAATAGCATCAAAGGGTTAACCAGATATTCCCGCCGGTTCCCGCGGCTAAGGGGCTCAGGCGCCTGGGAAATTCAGCCTATGGAAGGGCAGCGGCCGGTCGAATCCCTTGAGCACCGCCTGGTCGAGCCGGGCCGGGACGCCTTCCGCCGCCAGCCGCTCCAGCATCGGCGCGACCGCGGGATCGGCGGCGAGCTCGGGGCTGAGCACGATGTCGCCGCCATGGCTCTCGCCTTGCAGCCGCGCTGCGAGATTGACCGTCGAGCCGAAATAATCGAGCCGGTCGTTGAGCGTCACCACGATGCACGGACCCTGGTGCAGGCCGAGCTTGATGGCGATCGCATCCTCCTTTCCGTCGATCGGATGCGCACGGTTGAAGCTTGCGACCTCGCGCTGGATCTCGACCGCGGCGGCGAGCCCGTCTTCCGGCCGGGCGAAGGCGGCCATCACCGCGTCGCCGATCGTCTTCACGATGGCGCCTTCATGATCGCGGATCGCCTTGGCCATGAAGGCGAAGTGGTCGCGCACCAGGTGATAGGCATTGGCGTCGCCGATCTTCTGGTAGAGCGCGGTCGAGCCGCGCAGATCGGAGAACAGCAGCGTCACCTTGCCGATCGAGACTTCGTCGCCCGGCCGCAGCACGTCGTCGGAGAAGAGATCGCGGAACGCCTGCAGCGCCGTCACGCGATCGGCGGTCAGCGCATCGGCGACCCAGGCGCGGCTCTCGACGATCGCGACCCGCGCGCGGTTGCCGCGATTCTCC
>DASZYM010000266.1:0-2267 GCA_035545355.1 Dongiaceae bacterium | reverse complement strand
CGCGGTGCAGGTCGCCGAGCAGATGTCGGACTTCCTGCTGCACGGCGCCGTCTCCAACGCCATCAACATGCCCTCGGTCACCGTCGAGGAGGCGCCGCGGCTTCGCCCCTATATGAAGCTCGCCGAGCAATTGGGCGCCTTTGCCGGCCAGGCGACCGAGACCGGGATCAAGCGCGTGGTGATCGAATACGAGGGCCATGTGGCCCAGCTCAACACCCGGCCGCTCACGGCGATCCTGCTGCAGGGGCTGTTGAAGCCGTCGCTCGATTCCTCGATCAACATGGTCAACGCGCCGGTCGTCGCCAAGGAACGCAACATCGAGGTCTCCGAGGTGAAGACCGACCGCGAGGGCGATTTCCACACCCTGATCCGGCTCGGGGTCGAGAGCGAAAGCTGGCGGCGCGACGTCGCCGGCACCCTGTTCGCCGACCAGCGGCCGCGCGTCGTCGAGATCAAGGGCATCAAGATCGACGCCGAGCTCGGGCCGCAGATGCTCTATGTCACCAACGAGGACAAGCCGGGCTTCATCGGCCGGCTGGGCACGCTGCTCGGCAACAACAAGGTCAACATCGCGACCTTCGCGCTCGGCCGCTCGGCGCCGGGCCAGGACGCGATCGTGCTGGCCGAGATCGACGGCGCATTGCCGCCGCAGCTCCTGGAGAAGGTCCAGTCGCTTCCGGGCGTGAGGCAGGCCAAGGCGTTGAGCTTCTAGCCGGTCGGCGCGCGAGGGGGCTCTCGCTCGGCGGCGATCGTGTTAGGCTCGGCGGATGACGAAGACGATTCGCCTCGGCCGGCTGAAACCGCTCGAGAAGGTCGACGACCCGGCCTATGACCTGCGGCTCGCCGAATTGCAGCGCCGGCTGGAGCGCGCGCAGCACACCTATCTCTTCACCGGCGACCGCGCGGTCATCGTGTTCGAAGGCATGGATGCCGCCGGCAAGGGCGGCACGATCCGGCGCATCGCCTGGGCGCTCGATCCCAGGAGCCTGAAGGTCTGGCCGATCGGCGCGCCGGATCCGATCGAGCAGAAGCAGCACTACCTGCAGCGCTTCTGGATCCGCATGCCGTCGAAGGGCCAGCTCGCGATCTTCGACCGCTCCTGGTACGGCCGCGTGCTGGTGGAGCGGGTCGAGGGCTTCGCCAAGCCGGAAGCCTGGAAGCGCGCCTATGGCGAGATCAACGGCTTCGAGCGGCAGCTCGCCGACGAAGGCATCCGCGTCATCAAGGTGTTCCTGAGCGTCTCCAAGGACGAGCAATTGCGGCGGTTCGAGGAGCGGCTGCGCGATCCGCTGAAGCGCTGGAAGCTCTCCTACGAAGACTTCCGCAACCGCGACAAATGGGACGGCTACGTCGAGGCGATCGAGGACATGTTCGACAAGACCTCGACCCGGCACGCGCCCTGGCACGCGGTCCAGTCCGATCACAAGCCGGCGGCGCGCCTCGCCGCCATCGACATCATCGTCGATGCGCTGCACAAGGGCATCAAGTGGAGCGAGCCCACGATCGACCCGAAGGTGCTGAAGGTCGCGCGCCAGGAATTCGGCGATGTCGAGCTCAAGGAGCGGCGGCGCAAGGCGCGGTGAAAGCCGCTTCGCTCAGGAATGCCGGCAGCAGGGTCGCGAGCCGCGCCGTCACCTCCGGCGCGAAGTCGTGGCCGGCACGGTCGAGGATTTCCAGCCGCGCGTGCGGGACGAGCGCCGCCGCCCGTTTTCCCTGCGCCGGCGCGATCACCGGATCGGCGGCGCCGTGCACCACCAAGGTCGGACAGCCGATGCGCCGCAGCAGATCGCGGCGATCGCCGGAGCCGCGCACGGCCAGGGCCTGACGGAAGATGCCCGCGGGACGATCGGCGCGCTGCAGCGCCGAGGCGATGTGCAGGCGCATCTCGGCGCGCTCGAAGGCGAGATGGGGACCGCGATAGATCGCGGCATCCTCGGTCAGCATGTCGAGGCGCGATGCCATGTCGCCGCCGCAGGTGATGGAGCGCGCCATGGCCGACCACGCCGCCGGCGTGCTCTCGATCCAGGGCGCGCCGTCGGCGCTCATCAGCGAAACGAGGGAACGGACCCGCGCCGGATATCGGGCCGCCAGGATCTGCGCGATCAGCCCGCCCATGGAATAGCCGATGACATGCGCCTGCGCGATGCCGAGACGATCGAGCACCGCGCGCGCATCCTCGGCCATGTCGTGCAAAGTATAGGGCGCATCGGATATCGGCCCATCGGCCGTCGGGAAATCGCTTTCGCGCAGCGCCGGATCGAGCGCGG
>DASZYM010000265.1:0-3916 GCA_035545355.1 Dongiaceae bacterium | reverse complement strand
CAACATCGCGATGCGGATGAAGGACGAGGAATGGCAGAAGGTGCTGGACGTGAACCTCACCGCCGGCTTCCGCCTCGCCCGCGCCGCGATGCGGGGCATGATGAAGCGCCGGTTCGGCCGGATCATCGGCATCACCTCGGTGGTCGGCGTCACCGGCAATCCCGGCCAGGCGAACTATGCCGCGGCCAAGGCCGGCATGATCGGCATGAGCAAGGCGCTGGCCCAGGAGCTCGCCTCGCGCTCCATCACGGTCAACTGCGTGGCGCCGGGCTTCATCGAGACCGCGATGACCGATGCTCTGACCGCCGAGCAGAAGGCGCGAATCCTCCCCGCCGTCCCGGCCGGGCGGCTCGGCACCCCGGCGGAAATCGCCGCCGCGGTCGTCTTCCTGGCCAGCGACGAAGCCTCCTACGTGACCGGCCAGACGATCCATGTGAATGGCGGCATGGCCATGATCTGACGGGGATTTTTGCGAAACCCGGCGGATGCTGGACCTAACACGGACAACTATGTTAATTGACCGCTCGACACGCGCCGGCTGAGGGGGTTTGCAGGCGTCGGAACCCACCCGAAACCGGCGATTGGTGCGGGCGATTTTTCCGCCGACAAGAAGCGACTGGGCGGCGCAGCAGAGAGGAAGTTTTCAAATGAGCGACATCGCGGAACGGGTCAAGAAGATCGTCATTGAGCACCTCGGTGTGGAAGAGTCCAAGGTCACCGAGGGCGCCAGCTTCATCGACGATCTCGGCGCCGACAGTCTCGACACCGTTGAACTCGTCATGGCCTTCGAGGAAGAGTTCGGCTGCGAAATCCCCGACGACGCCGCGGAGAAGATCCTCACGGTGAAGGACGCGATCGACTTCATCAAGTCGAAGTCCAGCTGATCCGGCCGAGTTGATCCGCCTGAGATCCGCCCGCGTTGCGAGCCGGCCGCCTTCGGGGTGGCCGAGACATCATTGAGCTGACAAGGCAGGGCATCATGCGTCGAGTTGTCGTCACGGGCATCGGCATCGTTTCTCCATTGGGAGTCGGCAAGGAACACGTCTGGAGCCGCCTCCTGAAAGCCGAATCCGGCATCAGCTCCATCCAGTCCTTCGACGTCTCGGACCTGCCGGCCAAGATCGCCGGCCAGGTGCCGCGCGGCGACATCAAGTCGGGCAGCTTCAATCCCGACGAGTACGTCACGCCCAAGGACCAGAAGAAGATGGACGACTTCATCGTCATGGCGATGGCCGCGGCGAGCGAGGCGGTGAGCGACGCCGGCTGGGCGCCGAGCGACGACGAGGAGCGCAACCGGACCGGCGTGATGATCGGCTCCGGCATCGGCGGCCTCAACGTGATCTACGAGACCTCGCTGGTGCTGAACGAGAAGGGCCCGCGGCGCGTCAGCCCGTTCTTCATCCCCTCGGCGCTGATCAACCTCGCCTCGGGCCACGTCTCGATCAAGTACGGCTTCCGCGGCCCCAACCACTCGGTGGTGACGGCCTGCGCGACCGGCAGCCATGCAATCGGCGATGCCGCGCGCATGATCATGCTGGACGATGCCGACGTCATGGTGGCGGGCGGCGCGGAATCGACCATCAATCGCCTGGGCATCGCCGGCTTCGCCGCGAGCCGCGCGCTCTCGACCAATTTCAACGACAACCCGCCGGCGGCCTCGCGGCCCTGGGACAAGGATCGCGACGGCTTCGTCATGGGCGAAGGCGCCGGCATCCTGGTGCTGGAAGAGTACGAGCACGCCAAGAAGCGCGGCGCCAAGATCTATGCCGAGGTGATCGGCTACGGCATGTCGGGCGACGCGCATCACATCACCGCCCCGGCCGAGGACGGCAATGGCGGCTATCGCGCCATGCAGGCGGCGCTGAAGCGCGCCAAGCTCAACCCGGACGACATCGACTACATCAACGCCCACGGCACCTCGACGCCGCTCGGCGACGAGATCGAGCTGGGCGCGGTGAAGCGGCTGTTCGGCGAGCATGCCTACGCGCTCACCATGTCCTCGACCAAGTCGGCGACCGGGCATCTGCTCGGCGCCGCGGGCGCGGTCGAGGCGATCTTCTCGATCCTGGCGCTGCGCGACCAGGTGGCGCCGCCGACCCTCAACCTCGAGAACCCGTCCGAGGGCTGCGACATCGACCTTGCACCCAAGCAGGCCAAGCCGCGCAAGATCCGCAACGTGCTGTCGAACTCCTTCGGCTTCGGCGGCACCAATGCCAGCCTGGTCTTCACCGCCCCGAACTGAGTGAGCGCACCGGAAGAACCCGCGGTCGTCGAGGCGCCTGCGCCGCCGCCTGAGCGGGGCCCCGGGCCGCTGCGCCGTCTGCTGCGCTGGATCGAGGGCATCTTCATCACCCTCATCGTGCTCGGCTTCCTGGCGGGCGGCGCCGTCGCCTGGTTCTGGCACGCCTTCAACGCCGCCGGGCCGCTGACCGACGAGAAGGTCGTCGTCATCCCCAAGGGCGTCGGCATCGCCGGCATTGCCAAGGTGCTGGCCAATGCCGGCGTGATCGACAACCCGCTGGTCTTCAAGCTCGGCGCGCGGCTTACCGTGGCCGACGGCCAGCCGCTGCATGCCGGCGAGTTCAAGTTCCCGACCGCGACCAGCCCCCGCGGCGCCATCCTGGTCCTGGTCGAGGGCAAGGTGGTGCTGCACCGCCTGACCGTCGCCGAGGGGCTGACCGTCTCCGAGATCTACGGCGAGATCCAGGCGACCCCGCAGCTCGACGGACCGCTGCCGCCGCCGCCCGCCGAAGGCAGCCTGCTGCCGGAGACCTATTTCTTCGTGCTCGGCGACACCCGCGGCCAGATCGTGGCGCGCATGCAGGCGGACATGCAGACCGCGCTCGCCGATCTCTGGGCCAAGCGCGACCCCCATGTCCCCCTCGCCTCGCCCGAGGATGCGGTGATCCTGGCCTCGGTGGTCGAGAAGGAGACCGGCAAGGACGACGAGCGGCCGCGGGTCGCGGCGGTGTTCTACAACCGCATGAAGATCGGCATGCCGCTGCAATCGGATCCGACCATCATCTATGCGCTGACCCAGGGCAAGGCGAAGCTCGACCGCGCGCTGACCGGCGCCGATCTCAAGCTCGACAGCCCCTACAACTCCTATACCAATGCCGGCCTGCCGCCGGGGCCGATCGCCAATCCCGGGGTCGCCGCGCTGAAAGCCGTGCTGCATCCGCTGAAGACCAAAGAGCTCTATTTCGTCGCCGACGGGACCGGCGGCCATGCCTTCGCCGAGACCCTGGAACAGCACCAGAAGAACGTCGCCAAATGGCGTAAGCTGCAGAAGAGCCAGGCGACCCAGGACGGCGCCGACGGCGAGAACTGACGGGAGAATGTCGATGCAGAGACTCCTGATCGCTTATCTGGGAAGCACCGGACTGGCGCTGGCCTGCGGCTTGATCTCGCCCGCCTCGGCGCAGGACGACCAGATCCCGACCAAGCCGCTGACCGGCAGCTACTACATGGCGCCGCCGATGGACACCGCCGACCCGAACGCGCCCAACGACCACATCTTCATCACCCTGACCGGCGACGTGGCCAAGGACATGTGGGACGCCATGAGCGTGGAGGCGACGCCCGACGAATGCGTCGGCCGCATGGCGCGCTGGGTGAAGAGCCTGGTCTGCTACGGCCCCGCGACCCAGGCCTCACAGCCGCTGGCGCCGAATGAATCGCCCTACGAATGCTATCTCGGCGTCAACTTGAAGACCGCCGACCTGGAGATCGGCCAGGACTGCTAAAGCGGCTTTTACGGCCACCCGTCTCTTCAGTGCCCGTCAAAGGAGACTAAGCCTTTGACCATCACCGGTTTAATGCGCGTCCGCAGGGCCGAGCCGACTTCTCGATTCTGTAAAGGCCCTGTACAGGTGCGGCCGCCGCACAGCCTCTCGGAATGAAGCCCCTCTTGGTC
>DASZYM010000264.1:0-3000 GCA_035545355.1 Dongiaceae bacterium | reverse complement strand
TGGACGATATTGGCGAAGGTGAAGTGGCCGTCATTATCCTGGAACGAGCCGACCACCAGATGCGCCGTCGGCAGGATCAGGAACAGGATGGCGAAAGCGAAAAACGGCGCGACGCCCAGCCACGCCAAGGAGATCGGCGCTGCGGCCGCGCGTCGCGGACGAGTGGCGTCCAAGGATAGCTGCGTCATTCCCCTAGCCGGCGGTCCGGCCGCGCAAGCCCCGACCGGCATCCATCAAACAGCACCCGCCGATCCTGACCAAGCTGAAAAGAGGGCCGCATCCATGGGAGCAATCTTCGGATGCGGCCCGCTCTCGCTCAGTCGGTCTTCACGTTGACGCCGACCACGCTGTCCCACTGCTTGGTGATGGTGTCCTTGGCCTTCCCCTGCTGATCCAGGGTCGGGAACAGGGCCTTTGCATAATTGTCGGCCGGCGGCAGCTTCTGCATCAGCTCGTCCGGCACCTTGCCGTTCTTCACCAGGTCGTTGAACCGGATCGGATGGCAATAGCCCTTGAGCCAGGTGAGCTGGCTCTCGTCGGAATAGAGATGCTCCATCCAGAGCTTCGCGGCATTGGGATGCGGCGCGTAGGCGCTGATCGCCTGGACATAGACGCCGGCCACGATGCCGGTCTTGGGCACCACCACGGCGACGTCCGGGTTGCCGGCGAGCGTGTCGCGATCGCCGAGCGCCAGATAGTCCCAGCGGATCACGATCGGCGTCGTGCCCTGCGCCAGGGTCGAGGCGCCGCCGCCGATCGGCACGAAATTGCCGCTGTCGTTCAGCTTCTTGAAGAATTGCAGGCCGGAATCCGCCGCCTTGTCGACGTCGCCGCCGGCGGAGGACAAGCCCGACGCGAACACCGCCTGGATCGATTCATTGGACGTCCGGGGATCGCCGTCGAGCGCGACCTGGCCCTTGTATTCCGGCTTCAAGAGATCCGACCAGTCGGCCGGGATGTTCTTGATCATGTCCTTGTTCACTTCGTAGGCGAGCACGCCGTAATAGTCGCCGTACCAGTACCCTTCGGGATCCTTCTGATCGTCGGGGATCGTGTCCCAGGTCGAAACCTTGTACGGCTGGATCAGGCCGTCTTTCTTGGCCGAAGGGCCGAAGGAGAGGCCGACATCGATCACGTCCGGCGCCTGCGGGCCCATATTGCCCTTGTTCGCCTTGATCGCCTCGATCTCGTCGCCCGAGCCGCCATCCGGATTGAGCTCGTTCAGCTTCAGCCCGTATTTCTTCTTGAAGCTGTCGATGACATCGCCATAGCCGCACCAGTCATGCGGTACCGCGATGATCGTCAGCTCGCCTTCCTTCTGGGCCGCAGCGACCAGATCGGACATGGCGTCCGCATGTGCCGTCGCCGCGAACGCCGACCCCGCCAGCAGCGCCGTGGCCGACGCCATTGCCGTCTTCTCGAACCATGTCCGCTTCATCTTGGCCTCTCCTGTCCCAAGCTCCGACGCCGATGATTTCTTTTGCGATTTCCCCAGCTTCCGGCATGCGCGGGCCCGCTCTCGGATGAACCAGCGCGGCGCGCGTCAGGAAGCCCAAGAAGGCTAACATGACACCTGTTGAATCTCAACATTGTATTTTGTAAGTTCACACATCTTTAACATAATATCTGTGCAACATTGCACAGGGGCCGCTGGGGAGCGGTCGGGGGGACGCATGGACTTCATCTTCATGCTGACGCGGCACGACCGGACCATCGAGGACTGCCTCTCGCTCTACGATTTGATCCGACCAGCCGGCCTCAAGCATGTGGGATTCAAGGATATCGGCGTCGCGCCGAAAACCCTTCGAACGCTCACCGACGAGATTCGGGCAAGCGGCGCCACGACCTACATGGAAGTGGTCAGTACGACGCCTGAGGCCTGCCTCACCTCCGCACGGGTCGCCGTCGAGCTCGGCGTGGATCGCCTGCTCGGCGGAACCGACATCGCCGCCGTGCAAGGTGTTCTGCGCGGATCCCTGACCCGCTATTACCCCTTCCCCGGATTCCCGCGCGGGCATCCGACCAAGCTCGCCGGCGGGCCGGACGATGTCGAGGCGCAGTGCCGGGCCTTCATGCAGCAAGGCTGCTCCGGCGCCGACCTGCTCGCTTATCGGGCCACCGAAGCCGATCCGCTCGCGCTGGTCCGTGCCGCGCGCAAGGGCCTTGGCCATGGCACCTTGATCGTCGCGGGCAGCGTTCATTCCGCGGCACAGATCCGCGCGCTCGCCGCCGCGGGCGCCGATGCTTTCACCATCGGCTCTGCGGTATTCGACGGCAGCTACGCGCCCGAGGCGGGCTCCATCCTTTCCCAGCTCGCGCGCATCCAAGCCGACTGCGCCGCGGCATGAGCGCCGAACTCCTGCAGCGTCTGCTCGACGGCAGGCTGGTCGATCCAGAGACCGGCGCGGCCATTGCCGTCGCGACCCGGGTCGTGGCGATCGCGCCCAGCCTGCGCGGCCAGGAGACCGCGCTGATGCAAAGCCTGGATCTCGGCTCTCGCCTGGCATTGGTTGCCGATGCGGATACCTGGTCTGCGCTCGGCTGCCGCATTTCCGGCGCGCTCGGCGGCACCTTCTGTGTCACGCCGGTCATCCTGCCGGCCAAGCCTCATGCCGATATGGAAACGGTACAGCTTGTCCGGGCGCGGAGCCTCCATGCCGACGCCCTTGTCGCCATCGGCTCCGGCACGATCAACGACCTGACGAAATACGCCGCGCATCTCGATCGCAAGCCCTATGCCTGCTTCGGCACCGCGCCGTCGATGAACGGCTATGTCTCGCCTAACGCCGCCATCATGGATCGCGGGGTGAAGCAGTCGCTGGGCGCGACGGCGCCGCGGGGCGTGTTCCTGGACGTGGAGATCCTCTGCAAGGCGCCGCGGCGCATGATCGTCGCCGGGTTCGGCGACAGCATCTGCCGCTCGACCGCGCAGGCCGATTGGCTGCTCGCGCATCTGCTGCTCGATCAGGGCTATCGTGCCCTGCCCTTTCAACTGCTGGA
>DASZYM010000263.1:0-12229 GCA_035545355.1 Dongiaceae bacterium | reverse complement strand
CCGCGCGACCGTCGCCGCGGCGTCATGCATGCGTTCGGCTTCGGCGTGCACCGCCTCGCCGAACGGCGTCAGGGCGAGGCCCCGGCGCTGCCGGTCCAGCACCGGCTGGCGCAGGCGCTGCTCCAGGCGCCGCAGCCGGCGGCCGACCGTCGCGTGATCGACGCCGAGACTGCGCGCCGCGGCGGACATCCCGCCCTGGCGCATCGTTTCCAGCAGATAGTGCAGATCGTCCCAATCCGTCGAGGGCCTCGGGGGTATCCGTGCAAAAACGCACCGCCGTGGTGCAATCACGCCAATATATCGGAACTTTCGCACGTTCTATATCCGGGGGCGAAACCTGAGGAGAGGATCATGCAGCCCAAGACTTTGCTCGATTTCGCCGGCGTTGCCCTGCCGACCGCGCGCTTTGAAGATTCGGTCCTGTTGCTGATCGACCATCAGCAGGAATACAGCGCCGGCAAGCTGAAGCTGCCGGGCGTCGAAGCCGCGGTCGAGGCGATCGGCCGCCTCGAAGCCGCCGCGCGCAAGGCCGGGGCGCCGATCGTCCATGTGGCACAGAACGGGCGAGCCGGGGGCGCGCTGTTCGATCCGGAGGGCGCGATGGTGAAGTTCATCGCCGGCATCGAGCCGGCAAAGGACGAGATCACCGTCGTGAAATCGTTGCCCAACGCCTTTGCGAAGACCGATCTCGATGCTCGGCTGAAGGCGACGGGCCGGACCGACCTCATCATCGCCGGCTTCATGACCCATATGTGCGTCAGCGCCACGACCCGCGCGGCGCTCGATCTCGGCTATCGGACGACGGTCGTGGCCGAGGCAACGGCGACCCGCGATCTGCCGGACGGGACGGGCGGCGTCATCGATGCCGCGGTGGTGAAGCACGTGGCCTTGGCCGAGCTGGCCGATCGCTTCGCCAAGGTCGTGCCGAGCCTTTAGTCTAGAACGAGCGCGGCTTGCGCGGGGTCACCATCGCGTAGTCGTCGATGCTGATCGCATGGTCGACCCGCGCTCCGTCTTCCGACATCGGGAACACCGCCCATTCGAACACGCGGTCGGCCTTGGCCTGGAAGTTGGTGTAGGAGAGGCCGAAGAGCGGCACCGCCTTCTTGTAGAGGCTCTCGTAGATATGGGCGGTGTCGGTCATGTCCTCGGGCGCCCATTCCATCTCGTCGAGGAAGCGGCCGTGGACGTTCCGGCCATAGAGCCGCGCCACCTCGTTGCCGACCAGCCGGAACTGCACCCGGTAGGGTTCGTGCTGGTACTGCATGACCGAGAGATAGGGCAGGGTGGAGTAGATCTCGGTCGGGTCGAAATCGGCGCGGCGCGGCATCGGCCGGTCGGCGCGCAGCTTGGACCAGTAGTTCCAGACGGTGGCGATCATGGTCGATTGGCCGGTGGGTTCGGGGAGATAGAGGATCTCGCCCAGCCATTCCCCGCTGGCCGCCCGCGTTTCGCTCAAGCCGTCGCCCCCAAGAATCCGTCGGTTCCCTGTTCGGCGCGGTGCAGGTCAGGACCTGTCTTCAGCGCCGTCGATTCCCGCCGAGTCGCGCTCCGTTGGGACATCATCGGGCAACATATGCGCTTTGATCAATGGCAACTGGGTGAACATGAACAGAACCGTGAAGCCGATCAGGCCGAGCTTGAAGTCGACCCAGATGTCGGTGGTCTGGGTCCGCCAGACGATCTCGTTCAGCACCGCCATGCCGGCGCAGAACAGGGCGAAGCGGAATTCCAGCTTGCGCCAGCCCGCCGGGTCGAGCTTCAGCCCCTGGCCCATCAGGTGCTGCAGCAAAGGCCGCTTCAACAGCAGGCCGGTCCACAATGTCACGGCGAAAAGACCCTCGACGATGGTCGGCTTCATCTTGACGAAGGTCTCGTCCTGGAAGATCAGCGTCAGCCCGCCGAACACGACGACGATCGCGGTGGTCACGATCGGCGCCCAGGCCAGCCGATGACCGAGCACGAAGCCCAGGACCACCGCCAGGACCGAGGCGGCGACCAGGATCGCCGTCGCCGGCATCAGCCCCCAGATCTTGAAGGAGATGAAGAACAGGATGACGGGGGCGTAATCGACGGTGGGGCGAACCCACCCGGGCTGGCGTGCGGTCATGGGGTCGAGACTAGCCTGATCGCGGCCGGTCGAGCCAGATGTCTCATTCCGGCACGCTGACATGCTCCGGCACCGCATGTTTCCGCTGCGCCAGCCGTGCCTCCCGGTGGGCGATATAGATATTGGCGCCGATGATCAGGGCCGCGCCGGCCAGGACCTCGACGGTCGGGAACTCGTTCCAGAAGGCGAGACCGCAGCCGGCGGCCCAGATCAAGGCGGTGAACTCCAGCGGCGCCAGCATGGAGGCCTCGCCCAGCCTGAAGGCCTTGATCATGGTGATCTGGCCGGAGGCGCTCGCCAGGCCTTGCACCACGATCAGGATCCAGGCGGTCATGCTGATCGGCTTCCACTCCAGGATTCCCGGCACGATCGCCACCACGACGCCGAAGACCGTCGAATAGAAGACGATGTTATGGCTGCTCTCCTTGCCCGAGAGCGGACGCGCAGTGATCAGCGTCAAGGCATAGGCGACCGCCGAAGCCAGGATCAGGAGCGTCCCGACGCCGATGCTGCTGTCCGGGCGGACGGCGACGATCACGCCGACAAAGCCGACCCCGACCGTTGACCAGCGCCGCCATCCGACCTTCTCGCCGAGCAGCGGCCCGGAGAGCGCCGTCACGAAGATCGGCGCTGCGAAGGCGATCACGATGCAATCGGCGAGCGGCAGGTATCGGAGCCCGGCATAGAAGGTGAAGGTGGTCGCGAGCACCAGGAAGCCGCGCAGCAGATGCATCTTCCAGAACCGCGTCTTGAGCCGGAACGGGCTGCCAGTCGCCTGCGCGGTCAGCATCAGCGCGACGCAGAGCGGCGGGATGCGGGTCAGCAGGATGACCTGCCAGGTGCCGAGATCGAAATTGCCGGGGATCCAGCGGGTGACCGTGTCGGGCTCGCCGCGCAAGAGCTTGGTCGCGGCATCGACGACGGAGAAGCTGAAGACGCCGGCAAAATAATAGATGAAGGCGCGAAGCGTTGCGCCGCTGCGCGCGGCTTGGGTCACGGTGGTCATGATGGATCAGTGTAGCGTGTGGCTCGCGGTTTCGGAGCCGAAGATTTCCGCCAGCTTGCGCCCGACATCGGCGGCGCGGAAGGGCTTGGCGAGGGTGAAGGTGTTGGCCTGGCCGATCCGCGCCTGCGCCGCATCGTCGCCGAGATAGCCCGAGGTCAGCAGGACCGGCAGGCCCGGCCGGCGTCGCCGCGCGAGGTCGGCGAGCTGGATGCCGGTCGGGCCTTCCTTGAACACGATATCGGTGAAGAGGAGAGCGATATCCGGCCGGTTCTCGATCAGGCGGAGCGCCGTCTTGGCGCAGGGCGCCGACAGCGCGCGATAGCCGAAGGAGCGCACCGCGCTGACGGCATAGCCGCGCAGATCGGCGTTGTCCTCGACCACCAGCACCAGCTCGCGGCCGCGGCTCGGGCTCGGCTGCGGCCGCACGAGCTCGGCGGCACTCCGCGTCGCCTCGGCCTGGATCGGCAGATAGATGCGGACCGCCGTGCCGCGGCCGGGCTCGCTGTCGATCTCGATATGGCCCTCCGACTGCTTGACGAAGCCGTAGACCATGCTCAAGCCCAGGCCGCTGCCCTTGCCCGGCGCCTTGGTGGTGAAGAACGGCTCGAAGGCGCGCGCCAGCACCGGGCGCGGCATGCCGATCCCGCTATCGGCAACGGTCAGCTCGGCATAGGGGCCGGGCCGGAGCTCCGGCGATCCCGCGCGCCGGCGCTGGTCCAGCACCACCATCCGGGTGCTGACCGTGGCGCTGCCGCCGTCGGGCATGGCGTCCCGCGCATTGATGCAGAGGTTGAGCAAGGCGCCTTCGGTTTGCGCCCGGTCGATCACGCAATAGATCGGTCCCGCCGAGAGCGAGGTGTTGATCTGCGCCTTGTCGCCGAGGCTCCGGCGCAGCAGGTCGAGCATGTTGACGATGAGCTCGTTGACGTCGGTCACCTGGGCGTTGAGCGTCTGCTTGCGCGAGAAGGCGAGCAGGCGGCGCACGAGCTGCGCGCCGCTCTCGGCCGCGGCGATCGCGCGCCCGGCCAGGGTCTTGGCCCGCGGCCGATCCTCGATCTCCTCCATCAGCAGGTCGATATTGCCGAGCACCGCGCCCAGCAGATTGTTGAAGTCATGGGCGATGCCGCCGGTGAGCTGCCCGACGGCTTCCATCTTCTGGGCGTGCTGCAACTGGCTCTCGATCGATTCCCGCTCGGTGATGTCCAGCGTGGTGCCGGCGATGACCGGGTTGTTCGGCCCGAAATCGGCGACCGGCTCGCCATGCACCTGCGTCATCCGGATCGTGCCGTCCGGGCGGATCACGCGGCAGCGATAAGTATAGGGATGGGGATTCTCCTCGACGCCGGCGAGCAGCTCCTGCAGGCCCGGGAGGTCGTCGGGATGGACCGTCGCCTTCCAAGTGGCGCGGGTCACCGGCTTCAGCGACGGCGAGACGCCGTAGAGGCGATAGCATTCCTCGGACCAGATGCGTTCGTCGGTCGCCAGGTTCCATTCCCAGGTGCCGAGCTTGGCCATGCGCTGGGATTCGGCGAGGCGCGCCTCGATCTTCACCCGTTCGGTCACGTCCATGACCGTGCCGGCATATTTGCCGGCGGAGATCACCTCCGCGCTCTCGAACACGGTGCGCACCTGCCCGTCGGGGCGGATGATGCGGTACTGGTAGCTGTAGCTCCGGCCGGCGCTGGTCGCCTCGATGAAGGCGACATCGGTCCAGGCGATGTCGTCGGGATGGGTGAGGTTGTCCCAGGTCTCTTCGGTCGGCGGCGCCGTCTCGGGATCGAGGCCGAGGATGCGATAGCATTCGGCGGACCACCAGTGCCGGTCGTTCTCCACCTCCCATTCCCAGCTCCCGATCTTCGCGATGCGCTGCGCCTCCGTCATGTTGCGCTGGGCGCGGGTGAGGTCGGTGATGTCCCACAGGATCCCGGTGAAGGTGCCGGCATCGTTCGGCTCGGACTGCTCGTAATAGAGACGATAGCTGCCGTCCGGCTGCCGGAGCTGGAACTGGAGGGCGAAGCCGCCGCTCCGCGCATCCGCGTCGTCATAGGTGTTGCGCACGCGCTCGCGGTCGTCGGGATGGATGAGGTCGAGCCAGCGCGCGCGGGTATAGCGCCAGCCCGGATCGAGCCCCAGCATCTGGTAGAGCTCGTCGGAGACCCAGGTCCGGCCGGTGGTCGGGTCCCATTCCCAGCTCCCGATCCGCGCGATCTCCTGGGCCTTGGCCAGGTGGCGCTGGGCCTTCTGCCGCTCGGTGATGTCCATGACATAGCCGGAGAAGCAGCCGTCCTCGACCGCGCATTGCTCGACCATGTGTCGGGTCTGGTTGTCGGCGCGGATGATGCGGTACTGGATCGCATAGGGCTTCAGTGCGCCGGCCGCTTCGACATAGGCCGCGAGCACGCGTTCGCGGTCCTCGACATGGATATGCGCCGCCCAGAAATCGACGGTGGGCGGCTGCGCATGCGGGGCTGCGCCGAGCAGGCGATACATCTGGTCCGACCAGCGGATCTCGCCGTTCGCATCGACCGACCAGGTCCCGAGACCGGCGATGCGCTGCGCCTCCGCCAGGTTCCGCTCGGTGCGGACCTTCTCGGTCACGTCCATCAGCGTGCCGGCATAGCGGTCGCCGGCGACCGGCTCGCCGGATTCGATCACGATCCGCTCGCGGCCTTCGAGCGGCACCAGCCGGTACTGGATGCTGTAGGCGCGGCGCGCGGCGATCGCCGCCTGGAACTCGGCCGCGGTCCGCGCGCGGTCGTCCGGATGGGTGAGCGCAGCCCACGACGCCTCGGTGACCGGCGTGCCGGGCGCGATGCCCAGGATCCGCAGGCAGTGCTCGGAGCACCAATGGTCCTCCGAGGTCAGGCTCCATTCCCAACTCCCGACCTGCGCCATCTTCTGCGCGAGATCGAGGTTGCGCTCCAGCCGGTCCCGGCTCTCGCCAGCCGGCTTCGTCTCGGGATCGCTCTCGACGGGAGTGTTGCCTTCCGGACCCATGGCGCCGCCGCGCGCTTCCGTCTCAGTTGCAGACTCGGAGGGATTCTACTCCGAATCGTCGGGTCAGGTCATCCGCGGGGCGGCGGCCGGCGGTCAGGCGGGGTGCAGCAGCGGCTCGCGCCGGCGGAACAGGTTCCGGCGGATGAGCTCCCAATAGCCGTGGATCACATAGCCGCCATTGGCGGCGATGAGCTGGTCCTTGATCTCGCGATAGCGCGCCGGGCGCCGATGCCAGGCCAGGCCGGGCTCGAGGTGGTGCAGGATATGCAGGTTGTTGTGCAGGAACAGCAGGCTCCAGAACGGCCCGGCCTCGACGATCGCGGTGCGGTGCTCGTGGTTCTGCGCCCAGCGATGCTCGGCGAAGGAGCGCACCAGCGCCAGCGCGGTGCCCGGATAGGCGAAACAGAGCACGTATTGCCAGAACGGCATGTGGCAGACGCCGATCACCCAGCCGAGGATCACGGCGACGGCGAAGGCATGCCAGAGCCACGGCCGCAGGATACGGGTATCGCGGGCGAGGATCGCCCGGACCAGTTCCTCGAAATTCATCAGGCCGAAATAGATCGGGCCGATGAAGAACCGCCCGGCAAGGCTGCCCATCGCCAGCCGGATCATGCGGTGCAGGGGATTCATCGCCGCCCATTGCGCCGCGGTGACGTAATTCGATTCCGGATCGCGCAGCGGATCGGTGAGCTGCTCGTCGATGTGATGCTGCAGATGCAGGCGTCGATAGGTGCCGTAAGGCAGCCAGAGCCAGAGCGACCAGCCGGCGATCAGCAGGTTGGCGAGCGGCGAGCGCGTTGGATAGCCGTGCACCGCCTCGTGCTGCAGCGAGCCGTGCAGGCCGACGACGAAACCGCCCAGCGGCAGCAGCGCCCACCAGGGCAGATCGCTGTGGAAATAGGTGAGAAGAAGGAAAGCCGCGTAGATGCCGGCGGCCAGCCCGATCGTGGGCCAGTCCACGGTGTAAGAGATGCGCCCAAAATCGCCCTTGGACGCTGCCGACGCGGAACTCATCTCCTTCAACCCTTGTATCGACTTGTATAGACAAGTCTAGCAGGGCACCACTCCTGTCGCAAGATGTCAGGAGCGCGATAACAGGCCTTGGGGTGTGTGGACCTGCCGATTACTGTGCCGGCGGTCACATTTGGGCGCGAGGAGAGGGTGGTCATGGTTTCCGGACAATGTCTCTGCGGCGCGGTCTCGTTCGAGATCGAGGCAGGGCTCAGGGCGCCCAGTTTGTGCCACTGCAGCCAATGCCGCCGGACCCATGGCGCACCCGGCGCCTATACCAGCGCGCCGGTCGGATCCTACCGGATCAGGGGTGAAGAAAGCCTGAACTGGTACGCGACCTCGGCCACGGCCGAGCAGGCCTTCTGCCGGAAATGCGGCTCGAATCTGTTCTGGCGCGAGGTCGGCGGCGCGGAGCTCGACGTCTGCATGGGCAGCCTGAACGGGCCGACCGGCTTGCGCCTCGGCATGCATATCTGGACGCGGTCCCAGGGCGACTACTACGAGATCGGCGATGACGGCGTGCCGCGCTACGCGGAATCCTCCAAGGGCGCGCAGTCGATCCCGGTCGAGCCGGCCCCCGATGCCGGCCCGGCGCGGACCGATCATGCCGGCGGTTGCCATTGCGGCGCGGTGCGCTACCGCGTGCAGGGGCGGATGCGCGATTCCGTGGTCTGCCATTGCAGCCAATGCCGCCGCAACCATGGCCACGCCCCGGGATATAGCAAGGCGCGCATCGCGGAGCTGACGATCGAAGGCGAGGGCGATCTCACCTGGTACGCCTCCTCGAAAGAGGCGCAGCGCGGCTTCTGCCGGAAGTGCGGCTCGAACCTGTTCTGGCGCATCGAAGGCAGCGACGGGGTCTCGATCACGGCGAGCTCGCTGCGGGCCCCGACCGGATTGAAGACCGTCCGTCACATCTTCGCCGCCGATAAAGGCGACTACTACGACATCGCCGACGGCGTACCGCAGGATCCCGGCACGATGTCCGGCAATCCCGTCCCGTTCTGAGCACCCGCATGCGCGCATCGCTGCCGATGTACGATTTCCCGGAGCTTGCCGCGGCGAGTGCGGCATGGTGGACCGGCTTGCGCCGGCATTTCGCCGCGCAAGGCATCGAACACCTGCCGGAGGCGCTGACCTCGGTCGCCGATCCGATCGCCCATTGGGACGGCGAGCCGCCGATCTTCTCCCAGACCTGCGGCTATCCGATGACCCATGCGCTGGCCGGCAAGGTGCGGCTGCTGGCGACGCCGCGCTATGCGGCGCCGGGCTGCGCCGGTCCGACTTACGTGAGTTGGGTCGTCGTTCGGCGCGACGACCCCGCGCAAGGCTTCGCGGATCTTCGCGGCCGTGTTCCGGCCTTCAATGGACGCGATTCGCAGTCCGGCTACAATGTGCTGCGGGCCCTGGCGGCGCCACTCGCAAACGGCGGGCGCTTCTTTGCCCCGGCGATCGAGAGCGGTGCGCATCGCAAGTCCATGGCCATGGTGGCCGCGGGCAAGGCCGATGTCGCCACGATCGACTGCGTGTCCTATGCCCTAATCGCGCGCAACGCGTCGGACGAGGTGGCGAAGCTCCGTATCCTCTGCGCCAGCGCCGCGGCGCCGGCGCTGCCCTATGTCACGGCGGCCGCGACCGACGATGCGACCGTGGCGCGCTTGCAGGCCGGGCTCCTCGAAGCCTGTGCGGATCCCGCCTTGGCGACGGTCCGCAGCAAGCTGCTGGTCGATGGCTGTGAGATTCTGCTGCTTTCATGCTACGACAGCATCCTCGCGATCGAGCGGCAGGCGGTGGCGCTCGGCTATCCGGAATTGAATTGAAGCCATGACGGCGTCACCCAATGCGTTCTGGCCGAGTGTCTCGGTCGCAACCTCCGCGCTGTTCTGGGGAACGACCTGGATGCCGCTGCGCGAGATCGTGCGCGGCGGCCTGCCGCAAAGCTGGAGCGGCGTGTTGATCTATGCCGTTCCGGCGCTGATCGCCTTGCCGTTGGTGCTCTGGCGGTGGCGGCCGATCCGCGCCGGCGGCGTGCCGCTGCTGATGGTCGCCCTCGGGGTCGGCGCCTGCAATGCGCTCTTTGCTGTGGCGCTGACCTTCGGCGAAGTGGGCATGATCGTGCTGCTGTTCTATCTCAGCCCGGTCTGGGCGACCCTGCTCGAGCGCCTGGTGCTTGGGACGCCAATGGCCCGGCACCGGATCCTCGGCCTGGTGCTCGGCCTTGCCGGCATGGTGATCCTGCAGGGCCTGGGCGGGCGCCTGCCGCTGCCGGCGAACCTCGCGGAATGGATGGGCCTTGCGGCCGGCATGTGCTGGGCGGTAGGGCTGGTCGCCACCAATGTGGCGAGCGGCAGCTCGATCTTCGACAAGACCATCCTGCAATTCGTCTGCGCTGCCGCCTTCGGCTTCATGCTCGTTTTCGCGCTCGACAGCGGCGCGCCATGGCCGACCGCCGAGAAGATCGGCGCGGGACTTCCCTGGATCCTCGGCGCGGCGGCCTTCTGGATCGTGCCGGCGATGACGCTCAGCCTCTGGGGGGCGACCCGGATGTCGCCGGCCCGCGCCAGCATGCTGCTGATGCTGGAAGTGCTGGTGGCCCTGGCCTCGGCCCATTGGTGGGCGGACGAGCCGATCGGATTGAACAAGCTGCTGGGCGGTGCGCTCATCCTCTCGGCGGGAATCGTCGATGCCTGGGGCAGCGCGCGCTCGGATCGCCTGGCCTTGAAGGAGGCAGATGCCGCATGACACGTCAGTTCGATGCCAAAGGGATGAAATGCCCCTTGCCGGTGCTGAAGGCGCGCCGCTTGCTAAAGGAGATGGCACCCGGCGAGGAGATCGAGATCCTGGCCACCGATCCCGGG
Source organism: Dongiaceae bacterium (assembly GCA_035545355.1). Taxonomy (GTDB): domain Bacteria; phylum Pseudomonadota; class Alphaproteobacteria; order Dongiales; family Dongiaceae; genus Dongia. The sequence continues at coordinate 2,244 of DASZYM010000263.1, read as the reverse complement.
GCGCCGAAGGATTTCGTGCATTTCTGCGAAACGACCGGCCATCGGCTCCTCGACAGCACCGAGCGCGACGGCGTCTTCGTGATCCGGATCAAGCACGCCGATTAGATCAGGCGCGGATTCGGGGAACGCCGCGGTCGAGTGGGAGCAGCCGCTCGACCAGGTCGAGCAGTTCGAAGCGATGGATCGGCTTGGCCAGCGAGCCGTCGGCGCCGTTCTGCTCGGCCCGATCGAGCACCTCATAGCGCCGGAACTCGTGTCCCGAGATGGCGATGATCTTGATCGCAGGGTCGGTCGCGCGAACCCGCCGGATCAGTCCAAGCCCCTCGGCCGGTTGCCGCATATAGACGTCGGTGATGATGAGCTCGGGCTTCTCGTCGCGCAGGCTTTGCGAGGCTTCTTCGGCATTGGCGGCTTCCGCGGTGCGGTATCCGGCGTCGTGCAGGGTGCCGCTGAGATCGAGCCTGATGAGCGGGTCGTCATCGACGATGAGGACCAAGGGATCGTGCTTCGCGGCCGGCATGATTCGCCACAGCCTGCTGTTCAATACGGATGAAACACGACTTCAACGGAAACGTTCCAGATGCTGCCGAAGATCGGCCGGATCCCGGCTGGATCCGGCTAGTTGGTCGAGCCCGATCCGCCGGCGGCGTTGCGTTCCTCGAAATAGGTCTGGGCGCCCGGATGAAGCCGGACCGGGGCGGTCAGCGCCGCCTGGGTGAAATCGAGCGTGCCGTTCTGGCTCTGCGCCGCGGTGCTGCCGAGGGCTTTCACCAGGGCGTAGGCGAGGTGATTGTCCAGCTTGGCCGAGCCGACCCAAAGCAGCGGGATTTCGATGGTCGGGACGGCGCCGGCCAGGCCCTTATACGTCCCGCCGGGAATGCTCTGAGCCCCGAGATAGGGATGGTCCTTGCGGAGCTTCTCCGTATTCGGGCCATCGACCGGCAGCAAGCGGATATCGGCCGATTGCGCGAGCGTGGCGAGATCCGCATTGGGAAAGCCATCGACCAGAATGACCGCGTCGACCTTGCCCGTGGCCAGATCGGCATAAGCCGCCTGGAACTCGCCATAGACCAGCTTGGTCCGCTTCGCACCGATGCCGAAGGCGGCCAGCAAAGGCCGCGCGGTCCCGGCGGAATCGCCGCCCTCCGGGCCGAGCGCCACGGTCTTGCCCTTGAGATCGGCCGGCGACTGGAACGACGAGGCGGCCGCGACCGCGATCTGGGCGCAGGTTCCGCCGAGCCGGGCCAGCCCGCGCAACTCGCCGAACGCGCCGCCGGCCTTGAACGCATCCTTGCCGCCGATCGCCGCCGCCGCGACATCGGCCTGCACGATCGCGGATTCGATGCTGGTGTCCTGGAGCGTCTTCAGATTCTCGACCGAACCCGCGGTGGTCTGGGCCAGGCCGACCATGCCGGGTACCCCGCAGGGGCCGTTCTTGTCGCAATTGTCGGCCCCGGGCGGGTTGGTGATGGCCGCCGCGACCGTGCCCGCCAGTTGATAGAGGCGCGAGCCCACGGCACCGCCGCCGATCCGGAAATAGCTGACATCCTGGGCCGCCGCTCTAGCGCCGCCGCCGAAGGTGCGCGTCGCCGCGAGCGCCACGCCGGCCGCCAGCAATCGCCTGCGCGAGAGCAGGAGCGGGGAGGCGACGGCGGATCGAACCTTTTTCGAGGTCACGAGGCGGCGTTCCAGGCGAGAATCGAATGGTATCGGCAACATATCGCGCGCACCGCTCAAGCTCCAGTAAAACGGCCGCGAGAGTGACACACCGCACTGTGCAGGACGGCGTGAAAGCGCCGGGCAGGCGTGCGGCACGGCCGATGCGGCCTGTCGGAATCCCACCAGAACCCGACGGATTGCATCAATCCCGGCAGCTCTGGTAACAGCACACCCGACGACGGGGAGCTCCTTGGGATCAAACGAGCCAATGCAGGCAGAAGTCCGGGCACGCAATCTGCGGCGTTTGTTGAAGCCGCGCCATGTCTGCATCGTCGGCGGGCAGGCGATGGAGGATTCCATCCGCCGCTGCGCCGATACCGGCTTTGCCGGCGATATCTGGATCGTGAACCCGAAACGCGCCGAGCTCGGCGGCCGGCGCTGCTATCCGAGCATCATGGACCTGCCGGAGGCGCCCGATGCGACCTTCATCGCGGTTCCCCGCGAGCCGACCATCGAAATCCTGAAGCAGCTTTCGGCGCGGGGCGCCGGCGGCGCCATCTGCTATGCGGCCGGCTATGCCGAAGT
>DASZYM010000262.1:0-5557 GCA_035545355.1 Dongiaceae bacterium | reverse complement strand
CCCGGCACGTTGGTGCGCCCGGTGATGCCGGCGCAGTTGACCAGCCCGTCGATCCGCCCCAATTCCCGGACCGTCGCCGCGAGCGCGGTCGCGATCAAGCCGCCATCCGTCACATCGAGCGCAGCGGCGGTCGATCGGCCGCCGGCCGCGGCGATGGACTGCGCCGTCTCGCGGGCATTGGCGCCGTCGCTGTCGAGGCAGGCGACGGCGACGCCTTGCGACGCCATCTCCCGGGCCGCGGCGTGGCCGATGCCGCGCCCGGCGCCGATGACGGCGACCACGTAATCGGGATCATCGAAATAATCGAACATCGCACGCTCCGGCCATCAGGTCGGATCGTTTCTAACCCGGCGCGACGGATTCCGAAATACCGTTATTTATTCCGGCATTCTGGAATGGCGGTCAGACCCCGAGATAGCGGCCGAGGATCTCGGTCTCGCGCTTCAGCTCCGGCGCGGCGCCCTCGTAGACGATGTGGCCGTTGTTGAGGATATAGGCGCGCTGCGCGATCGAGAGCGCCGCAGCGATGTTCTGCTCGACGATGACGATCGTCTGCCCCGCTTCCGCGAGCCTCTCGCAGACCGCGAGCAGGTCGCGCACGATGATCGGCGCCAGGCCCTCGAACGGCTCGTCGAGCAGCAGGACCTTGGGCCCGCGGATCAGCGCGCGGGCGATCGCCAGCATCTGCTGCTCGCCGCCGGAAAGATCGGTGCCGCGGCTGGCACGGCGCTCCTTCAGCCGCGGGAAGGTCTGGTAGATGCGCTCGAGCGGCCAGGCGGGACGCGCGGTCAGCCCGGCGAGGACCAGGTTCTCCTCGACCGTCAGGCTGCCGAAGACGCGGCGCTCCTCGGGCACGAGCTGCATGCCGCTGCCGGCCGCGACATGGGGCCGGGCGCCGCGCAGCTCGGCGCCGTCGAGCCGGATCGAGCCGGATTGCGGCGCGACCAGGCCCATCAGGCTCTTGAGCGTGGTCGACTTGCCGGCGCCGTTGCGGCCGAGCAGCGCCACCACGTCGCTCTTCTCGACCTGGATCGACACGTCGAACAGGATGTGCGAATCGCCGTAGAAGCTGTTGATGCGGTCGACCTCGAGGAAGCTCATGCGGCGTGGATCCCCCCGAGATAGGCGTCCTGCACCGCCTCGTTCGCCTTGATCTCGGCCGGGCTGCCGTTGACCAGCACGCGGCCTTCCTGCAGCACGGTGATCATCTCGCCCAGCTCGAAGATCGCGTCCATGTCATGGTCGATCACGATCATGGTGCGGCCCTGGCGGATCGACTTCAGGAGCTGCACGGTCTCCGCCCGCTCCTGCGGGCTCATCCCGGCCAGCGGCTCGTCGAGCAGCAGGAGCTCCGGGTCGGTCGCCAGCGCGAGGCCGATCTCGAGCCGGCGTTTCTCGCCATAGGCAAGCTCGGAGACCGGCCGGTCGGCGCGCTCGGTCAGGCCGACGCGCCCGAGCGTTTCGGCGACGCTCTCCTGCAGGCCCTTGACCTTGTCGACGCGCTTGAAGAGGTCGAGCCGGAACTTGCCCCGCTTCCGGGCGAGTGCGGCGATGACGATGTTCTCGCGCACGGTCAGGCGGGTGAACAACTGGTTGACCTGGTAGCTCTTGGTCAATCCGAGCTGACAGACCTCGGTCACGCCGAAGCCGGTGATGTCCCGGCCGTTGAAGATGATGCTGCCGGCAGTCGGATGCACCTCGCAGGTCAGCATCTTGAAGAAGGTGGTCTTGCCGGCACCGTTGGGACCGATGATCCCAAGCAGCTCGCCCTCGCGCACGGTGAAGTCGATGTTGTTGTTGGCGACGATGCCGCCATAGCGCTTCACCAGACCCCGTGCCTCCAGGATCGGCCGCGCATCCGCGCGCGGGACGACCGGTGCCGCCATCGCCGGAGTCTCGACGGGCCGGCGGGCGCTCGAAGTCGTTTCTTCGGCCGCGACCGCGCCGGCGCGATGTTTCTTGCCCGTCGCGAGTTCGTAGAGGTCGACGATGCCGCCGATGACGCCGCGGCGCAGGAAACAGACCAGCAGCACGAAGATGAGGCCCAGCACCAGCTTCCAGGCGGCACCGAGATGGAGCACGTTCTGCAGGGTGTCGCTGAGATAGAGCCAGATCGTGGCGCCGAGCAGCGGGCCGAACAGCGTGCCCACCCCGCCGATCGCCGATTGCATCACGAGCTGGCCCGACGTGTTGAAGGTGAAGGCGTCGGGCGGCATGAAGCCCTGCATCACGCCGAGCAGCCCGCCGGCGAATCCGGCATAGGCCGCGGCCACCACGAAGGCTGTGAGCTTGTAGGCATGGATATTGTGCCCGACCGCGGCCGCCCGCAGCGGGTTCTCGCGGATCGCACGCAGGATGACGCCGACCGGCGAGCGCACGATCCTGAGCGCGATGACGATGGCGAGGAAGAACCAGAACGCCAGATAGATGTAGAGCGTCCAGTCGCTGTCGAAGTTCATATGCCAGAAGCCGAGGTCGAGCGACGGCGTGGGCACGCCCGGCAGGCCGTTCTCGCCGCCGGTATAGTCGGAGAGCGGGTTGAACTCGACGAAATAGAACACTTCGGCGATCGCGACGGTGATCATCGCGAAATAGATGCCGGTGCGGCGCAAGGCCAGCAGGCCGACCAGGAAGCCCACGACCGCCGCGGCGATCGTGCCGACGAAGATCGAGACCGTGACGAACGGGAAGTTCATCACGGTCAGAAGATAGGCCGAGACCATTCCGCCGGTGCCGAAGAAGGCCGACTGCCCGAAGGACAAGAGGCCGGTGAAGCCGAACAGCAGGTCGAAGCCGATGCCGAGGATGCCCCAGACCAGGATGCGGTTGATGGTCGTCGGGCTGAAGCCGAGATGCGGCAGGACGAAGGGCACCAGGATCAGGACGAGGGCGGTCAGGGCCTCGATGACGAGGGGTTTCTGCTTAAGCATCGGCGGGAACGCTCATTCCCGACCGGCCGTGCCGAGCAGCCCGTAGGGGCGCAGCACCAGCACCAGGGTCATCGCGACGAACAACATGACGTAGGAATATCCGGGATTGAACATGGACGTGATGCTGATGATCTCGCCGGCGATCAGCCCCCCGAGGATGGCGCCGGGGAACGAGCCGACGCCGCCGATCACGATCACCACGAAACACTGGACCAGGATCGCCTCGCCGACATCGGGCGCGACCGAGACCACCGGCGCGTTGATGATGCCGGCGAAGCCCGCCGCCATGGCGCCGATCCCGAACACCAGCATGAAGACGCGGTCGACATTGATGCCGAGCGCATCGACCATCGTCGCATCCTCGATCCCGGCCCGCACGATCATGCCGATCTTGCTGCGGTAGAGCACGACGTAGAGGATGATCAACGCGACGGTGACGATGCCGAGCAGCGCCAGGCGATAGGTCGGATAGACCATGAAGCCGAGATGCGTGATCCCGACCAGGCCGGAGGGCGGCGGGAGCGTCTTCGACAGGCTGCCGAAGAAGAAGCGCACGGCTTCAACGAACACGATGCCGAGGCCGAACGTGACCAGGAGCTGGTCTTCGGGCGGGCGCCGGTAGAAGAAGCGGATCACCAGCCGCTCCATCAGCACGCCGACCACGCCGACGAACAGCGCGCCGGCGACGATCGCGGCGATGAAGGAGTTCGTATAGGTATAGGCGACGAAGCCGGCATAGCCGCCCAGCATGAACATCGCGCCATGGGCGAGGTTCAGCACGCCGAGCGTGCCGTAGATGATGGTGAGGCCGGAAGAGATCAGCGCCAGCAGCGCGCCCAGCACCAGGCCGTTGAAGCACTGCGATATGAAGTTAGCCCAGTTGATCACGCGACCGCCCGCTTTTCTCTCGGCAAGCCTGAAACGCCTCCATGCGCTTTGCAGCGGACGAAGCGTGGCCCAAGACCCGCTGCCCTGTCAATTTTCCGGAACAGGCAAAGCGCGCCCGCTTCGCATCGGCGACGCGAAGCGGGCATTCGTGCGCGGCGGCTCAGGTGTAGTCGCCGAGCTTGCAGCCGAAGGCATCCGGCTTCTGCGTGATCCCGTCGCCGGCCACGGTCTCGATGACCTCCCAATAGTCCTCGTCGTTCTTCATGTCCTTGGGGTCCTTGCCGCGGACGATGAAGACCGGCCGGATCGCCTGATGATCCTCGGCGCGGAAGTGGATGTCGCCGACCAGCGACGGGACGGTCTCGCCCTTCTCGTACTGCTTGATGACGTCGGGCGGATAGAAGGTGCCGGCCTCCGAAACCATGCGCGCCCAGAGGGCGAACTGGATATAGCCGTTCTCCGCGCCCCATTCCGGCCGGTAGCTGTACTTCTTCTGGAACGCCTCGACGAAGCTCTTGGCCAGCGGATACTGGTCCTCCAGCGTCCACCAGAAATCCGTCGCCGCGAACACGCCGGCGGTGAGGTCGGGACCGACTTCCTTGGCCAGGAACGGGATCTGGTAAGGCACCACCATCTTCATGTTCGGCGTCAGGCCGAACTGCTTGGCCTGCTGCATGGAGAGGATGCCGTCCCGGCCCCAGTTCACGTTGATGATGAACTCGGCGCCGGAATTGGCGATGTTGGTCAGGTACTGGCTGAAATCCTGCGTGCCGAGCGGCGAGACCTGATCCGTCACCTGGGTCCAGCCGCCCTGCGAGGTCAGGAAGTCGTTCATCGACTTGGTGACCGTGTGGCCGTAGGTGTAATCCGGCGTCATGAACGCCGCCTTGCGGTTCTTGCCGAAGTTCTTCAGCAGCACCGGCCCGATCGCATTGGCCGCAGTCTCGCCGTAGAAGCACTGGCGGAAGGAATAGCGCGCGCAATCCTTGCCGGTGGTGTCGTTGGAGCCGGAGATCGCGACCAGATAGAGGATCTTCTCGCGCTGGGCGAACTTGTTTAGCGCCACGGCGACCGCCGACGAGGTGGCGCCGGTCATGGCGATGATCTTCTTGTCGTTGATGAAGGTCTGTTCCGCCTGGACGGCGTCGTTCGGCTTGGCCGCCGAATCGGCGACGACCAGCTCCACCTTCTTGCCGAGCACGCCCTGGGTGACCTTGGGCGCGATCTGCTTCAGGAGATCGTTGCCCTCGTTGATATGCTCGACGGCGAGCTGCATGCCCTTGAGCTCGTCCTCGCCCTGCACCGCATAGGGGCCGGTGCGCGGAATGGCGGCGCCGATATAGACGGTGTCGCCCTGCGAGCCCGCCGGCCAGGTTCCCATCGCCGGTTGATCATCCGCCAGCGCCCAGCGCGGAAAAGCCAGCGGCGTCATCGCCGCGGCGGCGCCGGCCGCACCGGCCAGCAGGGTATGGCGACGGGTGATTCCGCCGCGAGCGTCGATCTTCTGAGACATGCTGTTTCCTCCCTCGGTATGCGCCGGCGGTTGTTTCGCCGGCTTCGGCTTTGGCCCGGGGAAAAAAGCGCAGTCTCCGGGCCAAGCCTTGACGGCAACACGCCCGGTCCGCTCCCGTTCCCCGGCTTGTTCGCGATAGAGCGGGCCACCCGAACCCACCGCGATACCCGGCGGATCTGAATCGGCAAAGCCAGCACGCTGGCCGACCGGGTCAGGTCCGTCTTGA
>DASZYM010000261.1:0-6062 GCA_035545355.1 Dongiaceae bacterium | reverse complement strand
GCTCGACCTCGACGACCACAATCCGCTGGACCTGATCGGCGGCGCCTTCGATACGCTCAGCCATACGCAGAACCGGATCCTGCGGGTCCTCGGCCACTCGCCGCGCGCGCCCGACACCGTGGTCGAGGTGGTGCTGGACGAAAAGCCGCTGCATGACGCGATGATCGCCTATTCCTGGCGGGTGCTCGGCGTCGGCATCGTGATCTCGCTGGTGACCGCGACCCTGATCTTCCTGTCGCTGCAATGGCTGATCATTCGGCCGATGCGCCGCATCACCAACGAGATGGTGCGCTTCCGCAACGATCCCGAGGCGCCGATCGAGCCCAATATGCCCAAGCGCAGCGACGAGATCGGGGTCGCCGAGCGCGAATTCGGCCTGATGCGCCGCGAGGTGCGCCGCGCGCTGACCCAGAAGGAGCGGCTCGCGGCCCTGGGCACTGCGGTCAACAAGATCAACCACGATCTGCGCGGCGTCCTTTCGACCGCGCGCCTGGTCGCCGACCGCATGACCGGCAGCGGCGATCCCGAGGTGAAGAAGGCGACGCCGGCGCTGGTCAAGGCGCTCGACCGCGCCGTCGACCTCTGTTCCGACACGCTGAACTTCACCCGCGAGGGACCGCCGCGGCCGGAGCTCTCGGCCTTCGCCCTCGACGAATTGTGCCAGGAGGTGAAGGACAGCCTCGGCCGTCACCTGACCGACGGCAAGGCGATCGAGACCGCGGTCGGGCAGGATTTCTCCATGGTCGCCGATCGCGCCCAGATGTTCCGGGTGATCCGCAATCTCGGCGAGAACGCGCTGCAGATGGGCGCGCACCGCGTCACCATCTCGGCGGCGCGGCACGACGGCAAGGTCGAGATCGAGGTCGCCGATGACGGCCCCGGCCTGCCGCCCAAAGCCGTCGAGAACCTGTTCCGGCCGTTCCGCGGCTCGGCGCGGGCGGGCGGCACCGGACTCGGCCTTGCGATCGCGCGCGAGCTCGCGCGGGTGCAGGGCGGCGACCTCAAACTGGCGGAGAGCAGCGGACGCGGCGCACGTTTCGCGATCGAGCTGCCGGACCGCAAGACGGCTTAAGCGCAACAGGTGAAGGACAGGACGATGGAAGGGACAGGACGGTTCGTGTTGGGCGGCGTGCTCGCCGTGCTGGGCGTGCTCGGGCTGGGGCTCGCCGCCGGACATCCGGACGGCGGCTTCCACTATATCGGCCTGCTGATATTCGTGGTCTGCGTCGGGCTGCTCTTCGCCCAGATCGCGGATGCGGGCCATGCCGGGCCCAAGCCGGGCAGAGGCGGCGGCTCGGCATTGCCTTTCGGGCCGATCCTGCGTAATTTCGGCCGCATTCGCGAGCAGGGCTACGAGGTGATGAGGACCATGGGTGCAATCGAGAAATTCGTGACCGGCGGCGTGCTGGGGATCTTCGCCATCATCTCGCTGTTCGTCGCGTCCCGGCACAGCGAAGGCGCCTCCTATTGGGGCGGCCTCGCCTTCTTCGCGATCTGCATCGGCCTGATCTTCTACCAGATCACCGGCGTGAAGCACGGCCGCAGCGACAGCGCGCATTAAGTCGATCCGTCATGGCCGGGCTTGACCGGCCATCTTCATCCGAGTTCGCACTGGCGCGAGATGCCCGGGCATGACGCGTGAGTCCGACCCTGCGGGTCGGTCTCACTCGACCTGCAGCACCAGAGCTTTCAGATAGGCTGATTCGGGCAGGAACGGGTGCACCGGGTGGTCCGGCGCCGCCCCGGTCGCATAGAGCTGCTTGGCGCTGCGCCCGCCTTCATGGATGCCGCGCGCAACCTGCCGGGCGAATTCGTCGGCCGGCATGTTGTGCGAGCAGGAGGCGATGAACAGCAGCCCGCCCGGCGCCACCGCCTGGGCCGCGAGCCGCGCCAGCTTGCGATAGGCCTTGCCGCCGACATGGAAGTCCTTCTTCGACTTCACGAAGGCCGGCGGATCCGCCGACACGATGTCGAAGCGGCGCTTCTCGGCGATCAATGTCTCCAATGCCTCGAAGGCCTCGCCGCGCTGCACCGACACGCGCTCGGCGACGCCGTTCGCCTGCGCCGATTTCTGCAGCAGCCCGAGTGCCGCCTCGGACCGGTCGACCGCCAGCACGTCCGTCGCGCCCGCGGCCGCCGCCTGCACGCCGAAGCCGCCGGTATAGGAATAGACGTCGAGGAAGCTGCAGCCCTTTGCGAAGCGCGCCATCAATGCGCGGTTGTCGCGCTGGTCGTAGAACCAGCCGGTCTTCTGCCCCGCCGAGAGATCGGCCAGGAAGCGCGCGCCGTTTTCCTGCACGGTGATCGGGCCGTCCAATCCGCCTTTGGCGAAGCGGTTCATCGGGGTGAGGCCTTCGCTGTCCCGCGCCGCGCCTTCGCCGCGGAGCAGGATGGTCGCGGGCGCCAGCACCTTGTCGATCGCCGCGGCCAGCGGCTCGGTCAGCCGGTCCATGCCGGCGCTGTTCACTTCGACCACCACGATCTCGCCGAAGCGGTCGATGACCGCGCCGGGAAAGCCGTCGGCTTCGGCATGGGCCAGGCGATAGAACGGCACGTCGACCAGGCGTTCGCGCAGCTTCAGCGCGCGCTGCAGGCGGCGCTCGAAGAAGCGCGCGTTGATCTCGGCGGTGGGATCGCGGCTGAGCATGCGCGCCGCGATCAGCGAATGCGGGTTGAAGAGCGCGACGCCCAGAGTGCGGCCGTCCTTGCGCGTCAGGGTGACGAGCTCGCCGGGCGGCAGCGCCTTCACCGCCGCATCCATCTCGATCTCGTTGGAGAAGGCCCAGGGATGGCCGCCGGCGATGCGCTTCTCCTCGCCGGCGCGCATCACCACCTTCGGGCGGGATTCCATCACCGCGTTGTCAGTCACCGAGCGCCACTCCGTCGCGTCTGGGATCGCTGGCGCCGATGAGACCGTTCGGCGCGAAGGCGACGATCGCGAGGCCGCTGTCCATGTCTTCGAATTTCACCGTGTCGCCCATCTCCTCCAGCCCCGCGCCGATATCCTCGAGGCCGCGCTTGGCTTCCAGCACCGTCGGACCGTTGCGGTTGATGATATGCGGCAAGGCCGCCGCGCCGCCGGGTCCCAGATGCCAGTCGAGCAGGCCGACCAGGGCCTCCGCCACGTAGTCGATGATGTAGGAGCCGCCGGGCGAGCCGAGCGCGAAATCCGGCGCGCCGGTGGTCGCGTCGAACACCAGCACCGGCACCATCGAGCTCCGCGGGCGCTTGCCCGGCTGAACCCGGTTGGCGACGGCATGTCCACCGGCTGCCGGCCGGAAGGAGAAGTCGGTCAGCTCGTTGTTCAGGATGAAGCCATCGACCATCACCCGCGAGCCGAAGGCGTTCTCGACCGTGGTGGTGAAGGTGACGATGTTCCCGGCGGAATCGACGATCACCATGTGGCTGGTCGACATCGGCTCGAATTGCGGCGGCTGGCTGGCGCCGACCGTCATGTCGTCGCCGGGCGGCCGTCCGGGTTTCGCGTCGGGTGTCGCCGTGTCGGGACGGATCAAGGTCGAGCGCGCCGCGAGGTAGTCGCGGTCGAGCAGGCCGCGCATCGGGATCGGCACGAAATCCGGATCGCCGAGATAGCGGTCGCGGTCGGCGAAAGCGAGGCGGCTCGCCTCGGCGAAGCGGTGCGTCGCCGCCAGCGAGAGCGGCGCCTCCTTGCCCATGTCGAAGGGCTGCAGCATGCCGAGGATCTGCAGCACCGCGACGCCGCCCGAGGAGGGCGGGCCCATGCCGCAGACCTTGTAGGCGCGATAGAGGGTGCAGGGCACCGGCCGCTTGGTGGCGCGATAATTGGCGAGATCGGCGAGGGTCATCCCGCCGGAGCGCGGCTTGGCCTGGGTCACGGCGGCGACGATATCGGCGGCCACCTGGCCTTTGTAGAATGCGTCCGGCCCTCCGGTCGCGACCGCGCGCAGCACGTTTGCCAGCGCGGGATTCTTCAGCAGCGTGCCCGGCGCGAGCGCATGGCCCTGCGCGTCGAGGAAGTAATGCGCGGCTTCTGGCATCTTCGGGAGATAGGGATCCTCGGCGATCTCGCCGGAGAGACGCGCCGAGACCGGGAAGCCCTCTTCGGCGAGCTTGATCGCCGGCGCGAAGAGCTGCGCCCAGGGCAGCTTGCCGTGCTGGCGATGCGCCAGGTCCAGCATGCGTAAAGTGCCGGGCACGCCGACCGAGAGTCCGCCGACGACGGCGTCGTAGAATTCCAGCGGCTTGCCCTCGGCGTCGAGGAACATGTCGGGCTTGGCCGAGGCGGGCGCGGTCTCGCGACCGTCATAGCTCTCGAGCTTCTTGGCCGCCGGATCGTAATGCATCAGGAATCCGCCGCCGCCGATGCCGGAGGATTGCGGCTCGACCAGGGCCAGCACCATCTGCACGGCGATCGCCGCATCGACCGCGCTGCCGCCCTCGCGCAGGATCTCGCGGCCGGCTTCGACCGCGAGCGGATTGCCGGCGACCACCATCTGATGCTGCGCGACGGTCTCCGAGGCGGCCGGAGGCAGTTGCGGCGGCTGGACGCTGCCGCAGGCGGCGAGTGCGGCGAAGACTATGATAGAAAGCAATGCGCGCGGGCGGCTCGAATGGATCATCGGAATTATTTCTTCGCGGAAGTCCGCCTCAAGGACGTGCATGCGGCGGAAGGATCGGATGCCTTGCCGGGGCTTCTAGCGGCTTTCGGCGGAGAGAGGAAGGGTGCGTGATATTCCTGGCGATGATGGCGGTCGGCGGCGGCCTGGTGGTGGTCTGCATTCTGGTCCACTACGAAATCCTCCGTATCACCACCGATTTCCTGCTGCCGCGCCTGCGGCGCGTGCCGCGGCGCCCGCATGTGGTCTTCGGCGTCTGCGCCTGTTTTGTCGCGCATACCATCGAAGTGTGGCTGTTCGCCGGCATCTATTACGTTCTGGCCACGGAGACGGGAGCCGGTTTTGCCGACGAGGCGCGGCGGCATTTCCTGGATTATCTCTATTTCTCGACCGAGACCTATACCTCGCTTGGCTTCGGCGAGATGCGGCTGCTGACCCACGATCTCCGGCTGCTGGCCGGCATCGAGGCGATGATCGGCCTGGTCATGCTGGCCTGGACCGCCTCCTTCAATTTCATGCTGATGGAACGATATTGGGAGGAACATCCTTCTCGGAGATACCGCCGCGCCGCTGAGCTGAAGGATCAACCCATTGACGAACAATGACAATATATTCTGTTGCCGGTGCATGACAGATCCGCCGGATTTCTATTGTGCACCGCAACAGAATGACGGAAAATCCGCCCGCGTCTCACTCTGGGAGCGATGGAGGCGGTGGTGAGTGTGCAGCGGCCAGCCGAACAGTCGAAGTCGGGCGGCGCCAAGTCGGCGCGCATCTCGGTTCCCGATATCGTCGCCCATAAGGGTCAGGTGCCGATCGTCTGCCTGACCGCCTATACCGCGCCGATGGCGCGCATGCTCGATCCCCATGTCGATATGCTGCTGGTGGGCGATTCCCTCGGCATGGTGCTCTACGGCTTCGAGAGCACGATCCCGGTCACGGTCGATATGATGTGCCAGCACGGCGCCGCGGTGATGCGCGGCTCGGGCCGCGCGCTGGTCGTGGTCGATATGCCCTTCGGCTCCTACCAGGAGAGCCCGGCCCAGGCCTTCCACAACGCCGCGCGGATCGTCAAGGAAACCGGCTGCCAGGCGGTGAAGATGGAAGGCGGCCGCGCCATGGCGCCGACCATCGAGTTCCTGGTGGCGCGCGGCATCCCGGTGGTCGGTCATATCGGCTTGATGCCGCAATCGGTGAACACGATGGGCGGCTATCGCGCGCGTGGCCGGGGCGATTCCGAGGCGACCGCGGTGATGGCCGATGCGATCGCCGTCGCCGAGGCCGGCGCCTTCGCGATCGTGGTCGAGGGCGTGATGGAGCAATTGGGCGACGCGATCACCCAGCGCGTGCCGGTGCCGACCATCGGCATCGGCGCATCGGCGTCCTGCGACGGGCAGGTGCTGGTCGCCGAGGACATCCTGGGACTCTTCGCCGAGTTCAAGCCGCGCTTCGTGAAGCGCTATG
>DASZYM010000260.1:0-6489 GCA_035545355.1 Dongiaceae bacterium | reverse complement strand
GACAATTCCGAGCTCTACTACAAGGTCGACAAGCTGATCCCGCACCTGAAGGAAAGCGACTACGAGAAGGACGAGAAGTCCCGCCACGTCGCGCTGACTGAGGAAGGCACCGAGCATATCGAGCAGCTCCTGCGCGGCGTCGGCCTGCTGAAGCAGGGCTCGCTCTACGACATCGCCAACATCGCGCTGGTGCATCACGTCAACCAGGGCTTGAAGGCCCATACGCTGTTCACCCGCGACGTCGATTACGTCGTGAAGGACAACAAGGTCGTCATCATCGACGAGTTCACCGGCCGCATGATGGAGGGCCGGCGCTATTCCGAGGGCCTGCACCAGGCGCTCGAGGCGAAAGAGAACGCCGAGATCCAGAACGAGAACCAGACCCTGGCCTCGATCACCTATCAGAACTACTTCCGCCTGTTCCCCAAGCTCTCGGGCATGACCGGCACGGCGATGACCGAGGCGCCGGAATTCTCCGAGATCTACGGCCTCGACGTGATCGAGATCCCGACCAACAAGCCGATCAGCCGCGAGGACCAGGAGGACGAGGTCTATCGCACGGCGAAGGAGAAGTACGAAGCGATCATCGACGAGATCAAGAAGGCGCGCGACCGCGGCCAGCCGGTCCTGGTCGGCACGGTCTCGATCGAGAAGTCCGAGCTGCTCTCCGATCTCCTGAAGAAGCGCGGCATCCCGCATTCGGTGCTGAACGCGCGCTACCACGAGCAGGAAGCCTATATCGTCGCCGAGGCCGGCGTGCCGGGGGCCATCACCGTCGCCACCAACATGGCGGGCCGCGGCACCGACATCCAGCTCGGCGGCAACCTGCAGATGCGGGTCCAGCGCGAGACCGCCGGCATGACCGACGAGGCCGCGATCAAGGCCAAGGTCGAGGCGATCAAGGCCGACATCGAGAAGAAGCGCGAGCAGGCGCTGAATTCCGGCGAGGTCCTGGTGATCGAGCCGGGCAAGAACGGCAAGCCCGACAAGACCGAGACCTTCCCCGGCGGCCTCTTCATCATCGGCACCGAGCGGCACGAAAGCCGGCGCATCGACAACCAGCTCCGCGGCCGGTCGGGCCGCCAGGGCGATCCCGGCCGCTCGAAGTTCTATCTCTCGCTCGAAGACGACCTGATGCGGATCTTCGCCCCGGCCCGCATGGACGGCATGCTGCAGAAGCTCGGTCTCAAGGAGGGCGAGGCGATCGTCCATCCCTGGGTGACCAAGGCGCTGGAAAAGGCGCAGCAGAAGGTCGAAGCGCGCAACTTCGACATCCGCAAGAACCTGCTGAAGTTCGACAACGTGATGAACGATCAGCGCAAGGTGATCTACGAGCAGCGCCGCGAGCTGATGGCCGCCGAAGACCTCAAGGAAGAGGTCGGCCAGATGCGCAGCGAGGTGGTGGAAGGCCTGATCGCCGCGCATATCCCGGAGAAGGCTTTCGCCGAGCAATGGGATGCCGCCGGCCTGCACGAGGAGCTGCTGCGGATCTTCGCGCTCGATCTGCCGGTCGTCGAATGGGCCAAGGAAGAAGGCATCGCCGACGAGGCGATCCGCGAGCGCGTGACCGATGCGGTCGATCGCAAGATGGCGGAGAAGGCGGCCAATATCGGCCCCGAGATCATGCGCTCGATCGAGAAGTCGCTGCTGCTGCAGCTCCTGGACCAGAGCTGGAAGGAGCATCTGCTGCTGCTCGACCATCTGCGCCACGGCATCGGCCTGCGCGCCTATGCCCAGCGCGATCCCTTGAACGAGTACAAGCGCGAAGCTTTCGAGATGTTCGAAAGCATGCTCGACCGCCTGCGCGAGCAGATCACGACCCTGCTCGCCCATGTCGAGTTCCGCCCCCAGGAGCCGCAGCAGCAGGCGCCGGCCACGGTGCAGCAGGTGCCGCAGCCGGCGGCCCAGAGCGGCGCCGCGCGCCAGGTCATCTCGTCGGCCAACGGCGCCGCTCCGGCGCAGCAAAGCGGCCGCCCGAAGGCGGAGCTGCCGCTGGGGGTCGATGCCAACGATCCCTCGACCTGGTCGCGGCTCGGCCGCAATGCCGAATGCCCCTGCGGCTCCGGCAAGAAGTACAAGCACTGCCACGGCCGCCTCGTCAAAGCCTGACGCGGCTTTTCGCCGCGCATGGCTTCGCGCTCTTCCTGATCGCCGGGGCGATCGCGCCGGCTGCAGCCGATACGGCCGCGACCAGGCTCGCCGACGCGACCTGTCATGCGTTGCGCGACCGCGTTGCCGCCGTGCCGGGCGACGGGCCGCTCTTTCTGCGCAGCTATGATGCCGCGAGCGGTTCCGGTGCCGGCACCGAGCCGGCGCTCGGCGGCGCCTTCACCTATGACAATGCGCTGGCGGCGATCGCGCTCACGGCCTGCGGCGAGGTTCCCGCGGCGCGGCGCATCGCCGATGCCCTATGGCAAGCCGCGGGGAGCGATCGCAGCTATGTCGCCGGCCGCTTGCGCAACGCCTATCGCCCCGGCGCGGTGGATGCGACGCCGGTTCCGCCGATGGGCTGGTGGAACGCGGCCGAAGGGCGCTGGGACGAGGACCCCTATCAGGTCGGGTCGGCGACCGGCAATCTCGCCTGGGCCGCGCTGGCGCTGCTGACGGTCGGCGAGGCGACGCGCGATCCGCGCTATGCCGCCGGCGCCGCGACCATCGCGCGCTGGGTCGTCGCGCATGCCGAGGATGGCAAGCCGCCCGCCGGCTTCACCGGCGGCCTCTACGGCTACGACGACGCGCCGCAGCGTCTGACCTGGAAATCGACCGAGCACAACACCGACCTCGCGGCGATGTTCGCCTGGCTGGCGCGGCTGCAGCCCAATGCCGGCTGGGATGCTCAGGCGGCGACCGCGCAGCGCTTCGTCGCCGCGGAGTGGAATGCGGCCGAGGACCGTTTTCTGGTCGGCACCTTGCCCGACGGGATGACGCCGAACCTCAAGAACAGCGGCATCGATTCCGAGCTCTGGCCGCTGCTGCTGGCCAAGACCGAGCCGGCCTGGCAAGCCGGGCTGCGCCATGTCGAGCAGCATTACGCGGTCGGCGCCGGGTTCGACTTCAACGACGACCGCGACGGCATCTGGTCGGAAGGCACGGCGCAGGCGGCCCTGGTCTATCGTGCGCTCGGCATGGAGGCGAAATCCGATCGGTGCCTCGCCTGGCTCGGCGGCGAGATCAGTCGCGGCGGGCTCATCTGGGCAACCGACCGGCCGCGGATCACGACCGGTCTGGCGCTCTCCCCGCAAAGCACCAAGGACGATTTCTACTACTACCGCCTGCCGCATCTCGGCGCGACCGCCTGGGCGGCGCTGGCGGCGACCGGGTGGAATCCCTTCACCGGTGCGCCAGTAAAGACGAAGCCTTAGACCAGCAGCGAGGCGTGCAGGGCGGCGACGGTCGCATGCAGCGCATCGTCGCGGATCCGCGGCAGCATCTGCGCCAGCACCTCGGTCGGGGTCGCGGTCGCACCGACGGAGGCCACGAACCGGTCGGCCGGCACGTCGAGCCGCCACAGCGCGTAATCCAGCAGTCCCACGCGTTCCGGCGGCAGCAGGCCGCGCAATCCGTCCAGCGCCGCCGCGATCTCCGCCGGCGTGTGGAAGCCGGCATAGGCGGCCTCCGCCTCGTTCATGTAGCAGACCTCGGAGGCCACGCTCACCTGGTCCCGCGGCACCACGCCGTTCTGGGTGACGATCGCCGACATGCGGATGTCATGGCGCTGGGGCTGGATCGTCTTCAGGCGGAACATCGACCAGCCGATGCCGATCGCCTGCCCCTCCGATCCGAGCTTCGCCAGGGTGCGGTCGAAGAAGCCGCCGCCATAGCCGAGGCGATAGCTGAGGCCGTCATAGCCGAGGAAAGGCGCGATCAGGGTGCGCGGAAGCACCTCGGTCTCGGTCGCGGGGACCGGGATGTTCCAGAAGCCGCGCATCATCGCCGTATCCTTGCGCCAGGGGCGGAAGAGCAGCGGCTCGCCGAGCTTGATGCAGACCGGGAGGCAGACCGCGACGCCGGCCGCGTCGAGCTCCTGCATCAGCGGCCGGAGATCGGGCTCCGCCTTGATCGGCCAATAGAAGGAGATCGGCGCCGGCCGGTCCTGCAGAACGGTGCGCAGATGGTCCATCAGCCGCCGTGCCATCGCCTGGCGGACCGGCAGGGCGATCGCCGCGCGCGCCGCGGTGATCTTCTCGCGCGCCGTGCGGCGCCAGGCTTTTATCTCGGGCCAGTCCATGGTGTCAGCCTGCGATCCGTGCCGCGTTGGCGCGGATCGTGGCGACCGCCTCGCGCATCATGCTCTCGATGACCTCCGCCGCTGGGCGGACCGCCTTCACCCGCGCCACGCCGTCGCCGGCATAGAGCGCCATCGCCTCCAGATCGCCGGTGGTGCGGCGAAGCGGCGAGTTGGTGTCGTAGCGATGGAACGGCACGCCGTCGTCATGGGCGATGACCTCGCGCGGCATCTGGTCCGGGTCGTGGCCCCAGAGCTTGTCGCCGGCGGCCGCGGTGACGCTGTTCTTCAGCACCCGGACCGGCGCGCCCTTCGGCCAGTTGATCACGAAGAGATCGGTATGGACGGTGTCGCCAGGCGCCGCCTGCACCAGGCGCTGCTTGTGATAGTCGTGGGCGAAGGATTCGGTGCTGGCGAGAAAGGCGGTGCCGCAATGCACGCCATGGGCGCCCAGGGAGAGCGCGCCGGCGAGGCCTCTGCCATCGACGATCCCGCCGGAAGCGGCGATCGGCACCTTCACCGCATCCGCCACTTCGGGTACCAGCACCGAGAGGCCGCGATGTCCATGCACATGTCCGCCGGCCTCGACGCCCTGCACGATGATGACGTCGGCCCCGGCATCCTCGGCGCGCTTCGCCTCGGCGACCGAGCCGACCTGGTGCAGCACCAGGCAACCCTCCTTCTTGGCGCGCCCCACCGCGGCCGGATCGACGTCCCAGAAAAACGACATCGCGGAAACGCCGCCATGGAAGCAGGCGGCGAGCTCGTCCTCGAGCAGCTTGGGGTTGGTGCAGGCCGGGATGAGGTTGACCGCGAAGGGCCGGTTGGTGAGGCGCTTGGTCGCCGCGATCTCCTGCTCGATCAGCTTGGCCGGCTCGCGCACCATGCCGAGCTGCCCGAACCCGCCGGCGCTGGAGACCGCCGCCGCCAGCTCCGATCGCGCCGGCCCGCCCATCCCCGCGGAGAGGATCGGATAGCGACAACCGAGCCGCTCGGTCAAAGGTGTCGCGATGGTCTCGGCCATGATGATGGTGCTCCTGCCTCTTCGATGCCCGGCGCAGAATATCGGGTCACGAGACGATGGGACACATACTTTGATGCTCATATGCGCGGGCTATCAGGTGATAAGCCGCGCGACAGGGCCATCACTCTGACCGGATCACATTGCAAGGGTCGCCGACCGAGCTCACCTGGTCGCCGAGCGGAATGTCGTAGGATTCCGGCAGGAAGGTGGCGCGGATGATCTGCGTCAGCTCCAAGGGCGGGAGGTCGCGGAACCGATAGGAGATCGGCGGCGAGGCCGGCGCAATCAAGTCTGCCATCCGGCTGTTGGCCGCCGCGTCGTCGGTGCAGATGCCGAGGATCGGGATCTCGCTGTCGAGCTCCTTCGCGCCCACCGTCTCGGGGATCGCACGGGAAGCCGCCTCGGGGGTTTCGGATCTGGTGAAGATGAACGAGGTGCGGACCGGGTGGTGCGTAACGGAAGCTTGAACGCGCAACGCATCCACCCGGCGGCAGAAGGCCTGCAACGGGTCCGCCGAGGGCGTGATGCTCACCGCATCGCAGGGATGGCCGGTCAGCGTCGGATGTCCGTAGAGATGATCCGCCGGGTTCCAATGCCAGACCTCGAAGCCACCCTTGGCGCTCATCTGTTGGAGGCTGGTGAGATTGGACTCGACATGGCCGAGATCGGCCTGTGCCTTGGTGGCAAGATCGAGCGCCTCGTTCGCGGCGAGCTTGCCCTGGACGAAGGTCTCGTCGTCTTCGGCGGAGGCACCGTGGCGCAGCACCGCGAAGGTGCCGTCGGTGTAGAGGATGAAGCTGATCTGCATCACCATTGGCGCGAGGCCGTCATAATCGAAGACGACGATCAGGACCTTCGGGTCGTCGACCTTGATCGATGCCTGGGCTTCGGCGCCGCCGGACGCGGCGAAACCCGTCAGCATCAGGGCGGCGGCGAAGAGCAGCGCCCGTGCGGCGGCGATCACTTCCACACCGGCTTGCCGCTGCCGGGCAAGCCGAGGCTCGCCCATTTCTCGGTGACGAGATCGACCACGCTCTGGTCCATGCGGATCTGGCGGCCCCATTCGCGCTTGGTCTCGGGCGGCCATTTGTTGGTGGCGTCGAGGCCGAGCTTGCCGCCGAGCCCGCTCTCCGGCGAGGCGAAGTCGAGATAGTCGATCGGCGTGTTCTCGATCACGGTGATGTCCCGCGCCGGATCCATGCGGGTCGAGATCGCCCACATCACGTCCTTCCAATCGCGG
>DASZYM010000259.1:0-2227 GCA_035545355.1 Dongiaceae bacterium | reverse complement strand
CCCGTGGCTAGGCGGCTCGCTCCAGCAGCTTCACCAGGCGCGCGAGTTCGCCGCGCATCGGGCCGGCGCCCGAAGGCGACACGGCCGCCTCGATCTCGCCATGGGCCGCGCACCAGAGCGGATAGGCCTTGGCCAGCACCGCCCGCCCCGCCGGCGTCAATTCCAGGCGCCGGCTGCGGCGGTCATCCTTGTCCGGTTTGACCGCGACCAGCTTGCGCCGCTCCAGCGGCTTCAACGCCGCGGTCAGGGTCGTGCGGTCCATCGCCAGGAAAGACGCCGTCTCGCCGATGGTCGGCGCCATGGTCGGACCCGGGCGGTTCAGCGACATCAGCAGCGAGAACTGCCCGCTCGTCAGGTCCACCGGCCGGAACACGTCGTCGAAATGCCGCGCCAGCGCACGCGCCGCGCGCTGGACATGCAGGCAGAGGCAGGCCTGCGCCACGCCCCGCGCCATGTCCGGTGTCACGATCTTGCGGTTTGACATGCTTCAATATCGTTGATATCAACCTATTCTGTCAACGGCATCCGGGAGGCCGCGATGAAGCTGTACTTCGCCGAGACCATCAATGCCCGGAAGGCCTGCGCCGCCGCGAAACATGTCGGCGCGCCGGTCGCGTTCGTCCGGGTCGATCTGCGGACCGGCGAGCACAAGCAGCCGCCCTTCCTTGCCCTGAATCCCAATGCGAAAGTCCCGGTCCTGGAAGCGGACGGCGCCACGCTCTGGGAGTCGAACGCCATCATGTGCCGGCTCGCCGAGGCGACGGGCTCCGACTTCTGGCCCAAGGATTCGCGGCAGACCGACGTGATGCGCTGGATGTTCTGGAGCTCGGAGCATTTCTCGCGCTACGCGTCGCGGCTCTATTTCGAAAACCTGGTGAAGCAGATCTTCGGCCTCGGCCCCGCCGACGCCGCGCTGGTCGAGGAGGCCAAGGGCTATATCCGCCAATACGGAAAGGTGCTCGACGACCATCTGCGCGGCCGCGCCTTCCTGGTCGGCGATCGCCCGACCGCCGCGGATTTCGCGGTCGGCGCGGCGCTGCCCTATGCCGAGCGCGCGCAGCTTCCGCTCGAAGGCTTCCCCGGGATCGCGCGCTGGAAGGACCGGCTCGACGCCCTGCCCGGCTGGCGCGAGCCCTTCCCCGCCGCCCAAGCGGCCTGAACCCGAAGCCATCCTCCGCGTTTAAAGACGAAACCACGAAGGAAGCATCATGCCGAACATCACGACCTGTCTCTGGTTCGACGACCGCGCCGAAGAAGCCGCGCGGTTCTACGTCTCCGTGTTCAAGGATGCGAAGATGGGGAGCGTCAATCACTATCCCGACAGCGGCCAGGAGACCCATGGCAAGAAGGCGGGCTCCGTGATGGTCGCCGAGTTCTCGATCGGCGAGCACAAGTTCGTCTGCCTGAACGGCGGACCGCAATTCAAGTTCACCGAGGCGATCTCGCTGATGATCCCCTGCAAGGACCAGAAGGAGATCGACTATTACTGGGAGACGCTCACCGCCAATGGCGGCCAGGAAGGGCCGTGCGGCTGGCTGAAGGACAAATACGGCCTGTCCTGGCAGGTCTTCCCCGAGACCGTCATGAAGATGCTGAACGACCCCGACCGGAAGCGGGCCAAGCGGGTCATGGACGCCTTCATGACGATGCACAAATTCGACGTCGCCGAGATCGAACGCGCCTATGCCGGCTAGCCGGTACTGGCCGGAAACTTGCATATCCGGAGGGAGGACCGAGGCCCTTTCTCCGGAGACGATCCATGCGCTGGCGATGGAGTTGCGCGCTTATATTTTTGATTCAATGCCTTAGCGGCTGCGCCTGGATGGACAACGATCCGATCGAGATGAAGCTGCAGGGCTCGACCGCGCAGACCACACCCTGCATTGCCGGCAATCTCAGCCGGGAGTTCCAGGACACCTTGCCGGTCGTGAACCGCGGCAACACCCATGATTCGACCGAGATCTCGGTCGAGGCGCCGCGCGGCGGGCTGCTGGCTTTCGTCACCGTCGATCCCCTGCCCTCCGGGGATTCGCATGTGACGATCTACAACGGCGACCTCTATTGGCCGCGGCGGAATACCAGCGGCGTGTTCCCGGATTTCCTGCGCGACAACTGGCATCGCACCGAGCGTGCGGTGCTGGAATGCGCGAACAAGTCCGCCTAGAGCCTCAACCGCCGCTCCAGGTGAATCGCCAGCAATTCGCCGTAGCGGCCATTGCCGATCGGC
>DASZYM010000258.1:0-15041 GCA_035545355.1 Dongiaceae bacterium | reverse complement strand
AGGGCGCGCGTGCTCGGCTGGGAGATATATTGCATGCAGTATCGGTTATACGGCGCGCGGCGATCCGGGCTCGGCCAGGGCATTTGCGACGGGGAGGCATTACGGCTGCAATCAACCCCACCCATACCTGCCCCATCTTGGGGCAGGGACGCGAACGCATTGCTGACTCTTCAGCACGCGTCACGTATGACTACCGCCTCAAAAACCGCGACACCCTCTCCAGTCCTTGCTTCAGCACCTCGGTGGGGCAGGCGTAGCCGATGCGGAGCCAGCCTTCCATGTCCATGGCGCTGCCGGGGGTGAACATCACGCCTTCCTGTTCCAGCAGCTTCAGGCAGAAGTCGCGCGACGGGATCGGGAGGTCGTATTTCAGCAGCGCGGTCGTGCCGGAATCCGGCTTCACCCAACCGATCTTCGGCTCTCGCGCCACCCAATCGGCCAGGATCGCGAGGTTCTCGCGGGTAATGCGATGCGCGCGCGCCAGGATCTTGTCGCGGTTCTCCAAGGCGAGCGTGGCGAAATAATCGTCGAGCCGGCCGACGCTGATCGTGTTGTAGTCGCGGTGGATCATCGCCGCGTCCAGCACCTCCTTCGGCGCGACGATCCAGCCCAGGCGCAGTCCGGCCAGCGAATAGGTCTTCGACATGCCGGCGGTGCTGATGCCCTTCTCGTAGAGATCCGCCATCGAGGCGGTGAAGCCGGTGCCGGCCTGGTCGGTGCCGCGATAGACCTCGTCGCACAACACCCAGGCGCCGACACTGCGCGCGATCGCCGCGATCTCGCCCAGCATCGCCGCATCCATCAGCGCGCCGGTCGGGTTGTTCGGGTTGTTGATGGCGATCAGCTTGGTGTTCGGCTGCAGCATCGACCGCAGCGCCGCGAGGTCGGGCAGGAAGTCGTCTTCCGGACGGAGCTTCAACGGAGTCACGGTGGCGCCGATGCTCTCCGGGATCGAGTAATGCTGCTGGTAGGTGGGTACCACGGCGATCACGTGGTCGCCGCGGCTGACCAGCGCCTGGTGCACCAAAGCATTGGCGCCGATCGTGCCGTGGCAGACCAGGACGTTTTCCGGCTTCTGCTTCGCATAGAGTCCGGCGATCGCGGTCTTCAAACGCGACGAGCCTTCGATGTCGCCATAGCCGAGCCGCATCGGCATCAGCTCGTCGAGCAGGCTGTTATGCTTGCCCGACATCTCCACGAGCTGTCCGAGCGTGATCGAATCGACGCAGGTCTCGGCGAGGTTGAGTTCGCATTTGGTCTCGAACTCGTTCATCCACATCTCGACGCCGAACGGCTTGATCTCCAAGGGAAGCTCCTGGCTGATGAATCAGTGACGGGTTACTGACGATAGATGATCGTCGCGCGCATCGCGAACAGGAAGAGCAGGCCGATGGTCGGCCACTGGAACCAGAGATCGCCGTCCCAGGAGAAGAAATTGATGGCGGCGAGCAGGGCGATGATGGCGCCGGTGCGGATCGCCGCCATTGTCAGGCGGTGCCGCTTCTCGGCCGCGCTCGGCGCGAGGCTTCCGGCCAGCGCGGGTGCCGCGGCCGGCGCGCCTTGCATCACCGCACGATAGACCGGCACCTCGGCGTCGATATTCTTCAGGCGCTGCGGGCCCAGGGGCTCGAAACCGAGGCCGAGCTTGTTCTTCACCTGGTCGAACACGGTGCCGGAGATCAGGATGCCGCCGGGCTCGGCCATGGATTGCAGCCGCGCCGCGATGTTGACGTCGTCGCCGTAGATATCGTCGCGCTCCACGATCACGTCGCCCAGATTGATGCCGATGCGGAACCACATCCGCCGGTCGGGCTCGCGCTGCTGGTTGCGCTCGGCCAGCCGGCGCTGGATCTCGACCGCGGCCTGCACCGCCATGACCGGGCTCTGGAATTCCGCCAGCACGCTGTCGCCCGCCGCGCTCACGACCCGGCCGCGGTGCTGCGCGATCAATCCGGTCATGACCCGCTTGTAGTCGTTCAGCAGCGCCAGGGTCCCCGCCTCGTCGAGCCCCATCAGCCGGCTATAGCCGAAGACATCGGCCGAGAGGATGCTGGTCAGCCGGCGTTCGATCCCGGAATCCATCGCCGATCCGCTCCGATCGTTCAGCGCGATGGCTGTCATATCATATCCGCTGCTCCTGTCGGCGCTGTGATTCATCAGGGTGACCTCGCTCTTGATCGCGACGGCGGTGACGGCACTTCGACGATCTCGATGCCGGCCGCGCGGGCAATCCGTTTCATGTGATCCGTGCCGTTGCTGCCGGGAAAGGCGACGACCAGATCGGGCCGGCCCTGGTCCAGCATCTGCCGGTTCCGGATCGGTCCGGCCTTGGGCCCGAGCCCGTCCCAGTCGGCCCTGAAGACTTCATGCACGATGCCGCGCGCCTCGGCCCATGCGCCGGCCATGCGGTCGGTGCCGCGCGCATCGCCTTCGATCAGCACGGTGAACGCGTGCGCGCGATGCAGGCGGTCGAGCGCCGCCTCCAGCAACGCCCGGTCGGTGAAATCGCGTCCGCCGCAGACCAGCACTCTCATGCCGTCGCACCCACTCTGTTGACGACCACCCGGTCCAGCCGCCGGAGAGGCGGACTGCGCCGTCGCGATCGCGGGGACGATGCTTCCCGCCGCGCCGTTCGATGGCGCGGCGCATCCCGCTTCGGTCGCGTGGCAGCAGCGGGTCGCGGCCATCGCCCTCGACCCCATGGAACAGGCATCTCCGGAGAGCCGGATCGCCGCTGCGAGCCGCCCCTCGGTTCGATGATCTCGCATCATAAAAGAAAGAACAAAAAAGGAACAGCGAGAAGAGTCGTCCTCAGATCTGCGCTTCACGCAAAGGTCCGACTCTGGTCTTGGGAAGCGATTTTCGGAGCGCGCGGGTTCAGCGCTGGGCGCGGATGACCTTGCGCGGCGGGCCGCTGGACTGGCTTGCCACATTGGCGATCCAGTTGATGGCCTGGTCCACGAAACCGAGCGGTCCCCGGTCGCGGCGCACCGGCACAGGCGGCGGGGGCGATGCGGCTGCGAGCGGCGCCGTCGTCGCCGACAAGGTCGTCGCGACCTGGTATTCGGTGACGGCGTCGCGGTGAACATAAGCGATGCGCCGGTCGGCCAGCGTCACCCGCCACCAGAGGCCGTCGCTCGAGCGTGCGGTGGCGCGGAGCGGCGCATTGGCGGCAAGCTTCGCCATGACATCCGACGCCGTGCTCGGCGCCGCCCGCAGCCGCGCATAGGCTTTTGCGTAGAGCGTGTTGTCGGCGGGGACGAAGACCGGAGCCGATGGCGCGGCGGCGACCGGTTCCGCCCGAACGGTCTCCGCATCCGCCGAAGTTGTCCCGGGGGGCGTCGCCGCCGAGGCCGGCGCCGCGGCGGCCTGCATCGCGCCCAGATGATGCGGGTCATGGTTCGGCGTGGCGATGTCGGCCGCTTCCGCGGGTGCGGCAGGAGCGGGCGGATCGATCTTCGCGGCCGGCTCCGAGAGCTGCGGCTCATCGCGCCGGTCGGCATTGCCCGGCGCCGGAGCGCGCGGCTCGTCGCCGTCGGTGCGCGTCACCGCGCCATACGCCAAGAGGAGAGCGGCAAAGAGGAAGAGAGCGACTTGCGTGACCCTGTGCATGTTCGTCAGTCCTGACTTTGACGGGATCAGGAGTCCCAAAGCCTCTGCCTTTGACCCATTGCACGCACGGGAAGAACCCGCCACCCGGCTAAAGTATCCGAATCTCGGGGCTGCGCGACAGGGTATTGCGCCCGGATGCCGCGCGCCATCGCGCCTGCGGCTCGAAACCGCGAAATCCCGGACCATCTCCGGCGCGCATTAACCATGTTCTTGCCCCCGCCGTGTGGGGTCGATTCCCAAAGGTTAGCGATGTCGGCCGCGATCAGTGAATTGTCGGCGGCGGTGAAGGCTGCGGCGGTTGGATCTCGCCGGGCAGGACCGCATCCTGGCGCGGCTCGGGCTCGGCGAGGCCGAGATGGGCCTGTAGCGCCGCCGCGCGCGCCAGGATGTCGGGTATCTGCTGCTCGTCGACAATGCCGCGCTGGCGCAAGGCGGCGAGCAGGTTCGCCTGCTCCTCCGGCGAGAGCAGCGGATCCGGCTCGGCCATGACTTCGAGCGCGGCGATGCGCCGGCGCTTCAGCTCGGCCAGGATCGCATCATGCCGGCGGTCGCGGAGGATCCGGATGTCCGAGGGCAGCTTGGTATAGGCCATGTGCAGCATCCGGCGCGCCGCGACGATCGCCAAGGCGGTCGCGGCGATGCCGGGCCCGACGGCCATCAGGACCTGCTGCAACCCGTCCGGGCCGGCCAACACGGTGTTCGGCATGCGCTTCAGCATCTCCAGCACGTAGCCGAAGCCGATCAGCACCAGTCCGAAGACGACGCTGCGCAGCAACTGGCTCGGCGTGCCGACGCGCACGGCGGTCGTCGGCTCCTTGAGATCGAGATACTTGACGGTGACGGTGCGCTCGGCACCCCGCGCGGTGCGCCGCCGAAAGACGAAGTGATCGGCCTTGAAGTCGAAGGCGAAGAGCGTGTTGAAGAAATGCTGATCGATCCTGAGATCGGCCCCGACATCGGGCGCCGGGTGCAGCAGCGGCTCGCGCACCGCCGGCAGCATCGCCTGTTGCGCGCGCATGAACTCGTCCCGCGTAATCGCGTCCTGCTCGAACAGCCAGCGCAGCCGCTGCAGGTTCCAGCGCAGCGAGCGCTCGCGATCGATCACCGCGAATCGCCGCAGGAAGCTGCGCCGGCCCTCGAGCACGCGCGAAAGGATCGCGTCATGCGCCGCGTCGCCGAGGATGACGATATTGCCCTGGGTGGTCGGCAGAACGGAATTGGTGATGCGGAAGCGGCGCGAGAACAGCACCGTCAGGCCCCAGAACAGCAGGGCATAAGCGGTCAGCACGACGAGCGGGCTCACCCGCATCGAGAACCAGATCAGATAGGCGAAGACCGTGAGCACGATCCAGCGGGTCGCGCGATTGAGGCGTCCATCCGGCCGCGCATTGCGCCGGAGCTGCGCGAGCGGCGGCACGACGTTCCAAGCGATATGCCGCTCGACCCGCGTCCCCTGCCGCCCGGCGAAGGTGTAGTCGAGACGATCGGGATGGAAGGCGAAGCTGGTCGCGCCCTCCTGCGTCTGCTGCCGCAGCACCGCGTCCGCGGTCGCGGCTTTGTCGGCGCTGTTGGATTCCTGTGCCATCTGCAATCTCCCGGACACGCCATTGTAGCCGAGCAGTCCGCACCGGGCGACGACATGCCGCTTGCCGGGGCTGCGGCTTCCTTCTAGGGTCGGAACAGCAAGACAAGATGCCCAAATATGGGCCCCGCGGCGTGTGTCCGTACCATTTCGAGGAGAATTGCCATGGCCCAGAACGGCGCCGATGTCGTCATCACTTCCGCGGCGCGGACGCCGGTCGGTTCGTTCGGCGGCGCGCTCTCCAAGCTGCCGGCGCACCAGCTCGGCAAGGCCGCGATCGTCGAAGCGCTGAAGCGCGCCAAGATCGAGCCGGGCGAGGTCTCCGAGGTGATCCTGGGCCAGATCCTGACCGCCGCCGAAGGGCAGAATCCGGCGCGCCAGGCGGCGGTCGCGGCCGGCATCCCGTACGAGAAGACGGCGTATCAGATCAACCAGCTCTGCGGCTCGGGTCTGCGCGCGGTGGCGCTCGGCCTGCAGGCGATCCGCAACGGCGATTCCGAGATCGTGGTCGCCGGCGGCCAGGAGAGCATGAGCATGGCGCCGCATGCCATGAACCTGCGCGTCCCGACCAAGATGGGCGATGCGGGCATGATCGACACCATGATCAAGGACGCGCTGTGGGACGCGTTCAACGGCTATCACATGGGCAACACCGCCGAGAACGTCGCCAAGCAGTTCCAGATCACCCGCGAGCAGCAAGACCAGTTCGCGCTCGCCTCGCAGCAGAAGGCGGAAGCCGCGCAGAAGGCCGGCAAGTTCAAGGACGAGATCGTCCCGGTCGTGATCAAGGACCGCAAGGGCGACATCACCGTCGCCGACGACGAGTATCCCAAGCACGGCACGACGCTCGATGGGCTGCAGAAGCTGCGCCCGGCCTTCCTGAAGGAGGGCGGCACGGTGACCGCCGGCAATGCGTCGGGCATCAATGACGGCGCCGCGGTGCTCACGCTGATGTCGGCCGAGCTCGCCGCCAAGCGCGGCCTGACGCCGCTGGCGCGGATCGTCTCCTGGGCGACCGCCGGCGTCGATCCGGCGATCATGGGCACCGGGCCGATCCCGTCTTCCCGCGCGGCGCTCAAGAAAGCGGGATGGAAGACCGACGATCTCGACCTGATCGAGGCCAACGAGGCCTTCGCGGCGCAGGCCTGCGCGGTCAACAAGGACCTGGCCTGGGATCCCGCCAAGGTCAACGTCAACGGCGGCGCCATCGCGATCGGCCATCCGGTCGGCGCGTCGGGCGCACGCGTGTTGGTGACGCTGCTGCACGAGATGCAGAAGCGGAATGCGAAGAAAGGTCTGGCGACGCTCTGCATCGGCGGCGGCATGGGGATCGCCCTCACCGTCGAGCGCTAGGGGCGCCGCGCAACGACAAGAACCGAGCCAGGGGGAGACGATGGGACGCGTAGCGGTGGTGACCGGGGGAACCCGCGGGATCGGCGAAGCGATCTCGGTCGCGCTGAAGAATGCCGGCTATACCGTGGCGGCGAACTATGCCGGCAACGACGCGGCGGCGAAGGCGTTCCACGACAAGACCGGGATCGCCGTCTTCAAGTTCGACGTCGCCGAGTTCAAGTCCTGCGAGAAGGGCGTCGCCGAGATCACGCAGAAGCTCGGCCCGATCGACGTGCTGGTCAACAATGCCGGCATCACGCGCGACACCACCATCGTCAAGATGACGCCCGAACAGTGGGAGCACGTGATCCACACCAATCTCACGTCGTGCTTCAACATGTGCCGGCTGGTGATCGAAGGCATGCGCGGACGAAGCTTCGGGCGGATCGTCAATATCGGTTCGATCAACGGCCAGGCCGGGCAGTACGGCCAGGTCAACTATGCCGCGGCGAAGTCCGGCATCCACGGCTTCACCAAGGCGCTGGCCCAGGAAGGCGCCGGCAAGGGCATCACCGTGAATGCGATCGCGCCGGGCTACATCAACACCGACATGGTGCGCGCGGTGCCGCAGCCGGTGCTGGAGAAGATCGTGGCGCGGATCCCGGTCGGCCGCCTCGGCGAGGCCAGCGAGATCGCCCGCGGCGTGCTGTTCCTGGTCGCCGACGAAGCCGGGTTCGTCACCGGCTCGACGCTGTCGATCAACGGCGGCCAGCATATGTATTGATTCATCAGACGTCGGAAATCGGAAGTCAGAGGTCGGGAAAATGGCTTTGATGCCGTTCATCGAGGAAGCGGATGCGTCGCCGGAAGTGAAGGCGGTCTATGACGACATCAAGGCGACCCGCAAGGTCGACTGGATCAACAATTTCTGGAAGGTCCTGGCCAACGACCCCAAGACGCTGAAGCGCACCTGGGAAGACCTGAAACAGGTGATGGGCCCGGGCACGCTCGACCCGGTGGTCAAGGAGATGCTCTACCTCGCGGTCAGCATGACCAATTCCTGCGAATACTGCATCGTCAGCCACACGGCGGCCGCGCGCAAGGCCGGCATGAACGACGCGATGCTGGCGGAGCTGGTCTCGGTGGTCGGCATGGCGAATGCCACCAACCGCATGGTCAACGCCTATCGCACCGAGCCCGACCCCAAGCTGATCGAAGCGGCCAAGGGCGGGAAGAAGTAGACGATCAGCGTTCCTTTGATTTCGCGCGGAACCAACTGGCGAGATCGCTTTCAGCCATCTCGCCGGCGGCGAGCTTCAGAAAAGTTTCGACGACTTCGATCTCGGTCGCCGTCAGATCGCGGCCGTTCATGAGCATGAAGGCGACGCTAACAACAAACGCGGTGCGCTTATTGCCATCTGCGAACGGATGGTTTCTCGCAAGACCGAATGCATAGGCGGAGGCAAGATCGCAAACATCCGGATCGCCGTATGCTGCCAAGTTTTCCGGTCTTGCCATGGCGGACTCGAAGAGACCTTTGTCCCGCATGCCGGAGAGGCCGCCGTGTTCGGCAATCTGCTGGGCGTGCATCGCCTCGGCTTCATGCAAGCGAATCCAACGCCAGCTCATTTCGCGAGTTCACGGAGCGCATTCCTGTATCGCCGCATGACCTCGCGTCCGGCATCCATTGCCTTCTCGAACTCCGGATCATAAGGCGACAACTCGTATCCGTTTGCAGTCTCAATCAGGGCCAACTGATCGCCCTTTCCCACCTTGAGACGAGCAAGCGCCTCCTTGGGCAGAATGACGCCAGCCGAACTGCCGATGGTGGTGATCTTCAATTTCAGCATGTTACTCTCCAGATTATAACAATCATTATAACCCGAGAGGGGAGGTCGGCGGGAGTCTAAATTTATTTATTATATCAATACATTACCCCTTCGCCCTTTGTTAACCACCGGCGTCCACAATCGCCTTAGATCAATTCGAGGCAGAGCCGATGGCCAAGGATGCGAAGGCGGGCAAGGCCGCTCCCAAAGATCCGGCGCCGAAATCCGACGAAGAGGCGGCGGTCGAGGAACCGCTCGTCGCCAGCGAGCTCGACGAGCGCACCCATGCCGAGATGCTGATGCTCTATCACGAGGCGATGGAGACCAGCCGGCACGGCAAGGCGCAGCAATGGCGCTCGATGGCGATCGGCGTGTTCGCGATCGTCATGCTCGGCGTGCTTGGCGCGCATGTCAGCAAGACCGACATGCTGTTCCGGATCACGCAGTTCCTCGCGGTGTTGATCGGGCTCTCGGCGATCTATCTGATCGTCTTCTATCAATATTGGCAGAACACCGAACGCGAGAAGCTGAGGCGCATCACCGCGAAGTTCTCCAACCTCGCGCAGTCGGTCCGTGCCGTCTCCTCCCAGCGCGAGGCGAGCCTCCGCCGCCTGGTGGTGCTCGGCTTCATGATCCTGGTGATCCTGGGGACCGTCGCGCTGACGCTTGAATATCTCGCGCAGCTTCCCGACGCGCCGAATTACTGAGTGTTACTTGCCGCTGCCGGCGACGTCCTGGGTCTCGCGGGTCAGATAGTAGGCCAGCAGGATCGGGCCGAAGGTGATCACCATGACCATGACCGCCGCCACGTTGGTCACCGGCCGGTTATGCGGGCGCGCGAGCTCCTTCAGGATGAAGATCGGCAAGGTCGCCTGGTTGCCGGCGGTGAAGGTCGTGACGATGATCTCGTCGAAGGAAAGCGCGAAGGCCAGCATCCCGCCCGCCAGCAGCGCCGTCGCGAGATTGGGCAGGATGACGTGGCGGAAGGTCTGGAACCCGTCGGCGCCGAGATCCATCGACGCCTCTACCAAGGCCGGGGACGAGCGCCGGAACCGCGCGATCACGTTGTTGTAGACCACGACGATACAGAAGGTCGCGTGGCCGAGCACCACGGTCCAGAAGCTGAAGGGCAGGCCGGCGAGATCGAAAGCGGCGCGCAGCGACATGCC
Source organism: Dongiaceae bacterium (assembly GCA_035545355.1). GTDB lineage: Bacteria > Pseudomonadota > Alphaproteobacteria > Dongiales > Dongiaceae > Dongia. Next base: position 5,517 of record DASZYM010000258.1, on the reverse strand, counting down.
GGTGACGATGCCGGGCAGCGCGATCGGCAGCAGGATCAGCAGCGTCACCGATTCCTTGCCGAAGAACTTGAAGCGATACATGGCCGCCGCGGCCAGGGTGCCCAGCACCAGCGCCACGCACATCGCGACCAGGGCGACCCGGAGCGAAAGCCAAAGCGCCTGCCAGAGATCGTCCCGGGCGAAGGCGACGGCGAACCATTGCGTGGTGAGTCCGGGCGGCGGAAAGCTGTAGGACCGGTCGTCGGTGGTGAAGCAATAGAGGATGATGAACAGGATCGGCACGTTCAGGAACAGCACGCCGAACCATGCCGCCGCGGTCAGGCCGAAGCCGGCCTTGGTCCGGTTGGGGTCAGAGCGCATCGAACGCGCCCAACCGTTTCACGATGGAGAGATACACGGCCATGATCACGATCGGCACGACGGCGAAGGCGGCGGCCAGCGGCAAGTTGCTGGCGGTGCCCTGGTATTGATAGACGAGCTGGCCGATGAAGGGCCGCGACGAGCCGACCAGGTTGGGGATGATGTAATCGCCCAGGGTCAGCGAGAAGGTGAAGATCGATCCCGCTGCGACGCCGGGGATCGAGAGCGGCAGGATCACCCGGCGGAAGGTCTCGCGCGGATGGGCGCCGAGATCGCTCGACGCTTCGATCAGCGATTTCGGCACGCGCTCCAGCGCCGCCTGGATCGGCAGCACCATGTAAGGCAGCCAGATATAGACGAAGACGATGGTGGTGCCGATCTGCGAGGTGCCGAGCGACGCGCCGCCGATATCCGGCGCCGAAAGGATCCAGTCGAGCGGTGCGGAGAGTCCGAGATGGGCGAGCAGCCAGGTGATGGCGCCTTCCTTGGCCAGGATCAGCTTCCAGGCATAGACCCGGACCAGGTAGTTCGACCAGAGCGGCAGCATGACCGCGACATAGAACACCGCCTTGCCGCGCGGGCCCGCATAGCGCGCCATGTAATAGGCCAGCGGGAAGGCGATGGCCGCGCAGATCAGCGTGACCACGGCGGCGGTGAGCACCGTGCGGCGGATGACGCCGAGGCTGGTCTCGTTGAAGAGACCGGCATAGGTCGCAAGCGTCGGCTGATAGACCACCTTGCCGGTGAAGTCATCGACCGAGAAGAAGCTCTGCGCCAGCATCGAGAACAGCGATCCCAGATAGATGACGCCGAGCCAGAGCAGCGGCGGCACCAGGAGCAGGACCAGGAGCAGCCTCGGCCGCACATAGAACGCGGTCGAGAGGCGGTGGAGCAGGGAAGGCGATCTGCTTGCGGCGTCGGACGACAAGATGGAGCCCCGAGGACAGTCCCGCCGCTATTGAGCGGAGACGGGTCCCCGGGGTCAAGCGCGAATGACGGATGCAAGCAAGAGAGAGCCGCGTCACGCCGTTCTAGCGGGACACAAGCGATCGACCGATGCCGGTGGTCTACACAGCCGCGACCGTGGTCTGCGCCGGCTGGTGGGTGGCGGAGGCGGCGGCGAGGAGCTTGCCGAGGTCTTCCTTGGCCATGGGCTTGCCCAGCAGGTAGCCCTGCACCAGGTCGCAATTCTCCTGCTGCAGCAGGCCGAGCTGGGCCTCGGTCTCGACGCCCTCGGCGGTGATCTTGATCCGGAGCGATTTGCCGAGCGCGATGACGGCGCGGATGATCGACATCGAATCCGCGTTCTTCTCCATCTGCGAGACGAAGGAACGGTCGATCTTGATCTTGTCGAACGGGAAGCGCTGCAGATAGCTCAAGCTCGAATAGCCGGTGCCGAAATCGTCGAGCGAGATCCTGACGCCCGCTTCCTTCAGCACCATCAGGGTCGACAGCACGCGGTCGGGATCGTCGATCAGCAGGCTCTCGGTGACTTCGAGCTCGAGGCGCCGGGCCGGCAGGCCGGTCTCGCGCAGGACCGCCAGGATCTCCTTGGCGAGGTCGGCGTGGCGGAACTGGGCCGGCGAGAGGTTGACCGCGACCAGCTTGTCATCGGGCCAGGTCGCCGCGTCGGAGCAGGCGCGACGCAGCACCCAGGCGCCGAGCGGCATGATGAGGCCGCATTCTTCCGCGAGCGGGATGAACTGCACGGGCGAGATGAAGCCGCGCTCGGGATGGTTCCAGCGCACCAGCGCCTCGAAGCCGACGATCGAGCCGCCGCCGCAATCGGCCAGCGGCTGGTAATGCACGCGCAGATGCTCGCTGGCCAGGGCCTGGCGGAGATCGCGCTCCAGCATGCGACGCTCCTGCAGACGCACATCCATCTCCGCCTCGAAGAAGCGGAAGGTGCCGCGGCCGGCCTCCTTGGCGCGATAGAGCGCGGTATCGGCGGCGCGCACCAGGTCTTCGCCTTCCTCGCCGTCGCCGGGATAGAGCGCGATGCCGATCGAGGTGCCGATCATGGTCTGCTGGCCGCCGAGGTCGAACGACTTCGATATGGCCTTCACCAGGCGTTCGGCCATGATGCCCGGCCCGTCCGGATGGGCGACGCCGACCTGGATAACGGCGAACTCGTCGCCGCCGAGCCGCGCCGCCGTGTCCTCGGTGCGGATGCTGTCGTTCAGGCGGCGCGCCACCTGGCGCAGCAGCTCGTCGCCGGCGGCATGGCCGCCGAGATCGTTCACGTGCTTGAAGCGGTCGAGGTCGAGGCATAGCACCGCGACCGTCGTGCCGTCGCGCTTGCTGCGCGCCAGCACTTGATAGAGGCGGTCGACGAACATGCGCCGGTTGGGCAGGCCGGTGAGCGCGTCGTGATGCGCCATGTGGCGGATGCGCTCTTCGGCCTCGCGGCGCTCGCTGATGTCGCGCACCGCGAGCACGGTGGCCGCGCCCTCGTCCGACTGGATGGTGCGCGTCAGGACCTCGGTCGGGACCACGCTGCCGTCGTCGGCCTTGAACTCGACCTCGCAGGCGGCGTCGATCTCGGTCTCCATGTGCTTCTTCAGGATCGGCCGGCTGGTCTCGGCGACGTAGTCCATCACCTGCGTGCCGGTCAGCCGTTCGAGCGGCCGCCCGATCAGCTTCGCGATGGCCGCGTTGGCATCGACGATGCGGCCTGCGACATGGATGAGGATCCCCTCGAAGGTCGCGTCGGCGAGCTGGCGGAACCGCGTCTCGCTGGCGCGCAGCCGCGCGGCCTCGCGCGCGGTACGGCTGGCGAGGTGCTCGTCCAGCACCGCGCCGACCAGAGCCAGCGACAGGATGAGCATCGTGACCGCGGTCACGATGATCGCCAGCGTCCCGGGCGTGATGACGTCCGCACCGGCGGCGATGGCGGCGCCGGGCACGGGCGTGATGCTGAACTCGGCCATCCCGGTGAAATGCAGCGCGCAGACGCCGATCGTCAGCACCACGGCGCCGACGACGCGATGGGCAAAGTCGAACTTGGCGAGGCCGATCATGGTGGCCACGCCGCCGAGCACGATGCCGATCACCAGGGAGATCAGCACGAAAGTCGGATCGAGGCCGATTGCACCCGGCGCCCGCAACGCGGCGATCGCGACATAGAACGTCGCCCCGATCCCGGCGCCCACGACGGCGCCGCCGAAGCTCGGCATGCCGATCATGCGCATCATGGTGACGGCGAAGCCGAGGCCGGAGACGACGACCGCGACCACGATCGAGCCGGCGACCAGCGAGAGGTCGAAGGCGATCGGGACCGGCGGCTCGTAGCCGAGCAAGGCGATGAAATGCGTCGCCCAGAAGCCGCTGCCGCAAGCGAAGGCGCCGGCGCCGATCCACCAGCCGCGGGCGCGCTGGCCGGCTTCCACACCGCGGCCGACCAGGCTGTAGGCCGTGTAGGAGGTCAGGATGCAGATCAGGGCGGCGAGGGTGACCAGGCGCGGATCGTGCTGCTGGAGGCTGGCGAAGACCTGATCCATGACGGGCGTCCCCCTGGTCCGCTTCCGTTGCGCCCGGCCGGCGCAAGACCGGAATTGGACCGAAAAGTCGTTTCGGCTCAATGCGATGGCCGAGCCGACCCGCTTCTAGTCGGCGAACTATTATAAGTTGGTTAAATCAAAGAGCCTAGCCGCCGGACTCACACGGGAGAGGGCTTTTCCGGCGCGCGACTCACACCTCGAAGCGCATCAGATGGCGCGATTCCCACCAGAGCCGGACCGGCTCGCCCAAGGCGGGCTCAAAATGCGCATCGCGATTCTGCAGCAGCACGGTCAGTTCGCCGCCGCCTTCGAGCCCGACCAGATAGCGGGTACTGGCGCCGAGATAGAGGATGCTCTCGACCCGGCCGGCCGTCGATTGCACCTGATCCGGAATCCGCCCGGAGGCAGGCTCGAGATGGATCTTCTCCGGCCGGACCGAGACCGGCCGGTCGGAACCGGCGAGCCGCCGGGCGAGATCGCCGGCCACCAGGTTGGAGATGCCGACGAAGCCGGCGACGAAAGCCGTGCGCGGATGCTCGTAGAGCTCGCCCGGGCTGGCCATCTGCTCGATCTTGCCCTGGTTGAAGACGGCGACCCGGTCGCTCATCGAAAGCGCTTCGCCCTGGTCGTGGGTCACGTAGATGAAAGTGATTCCGACCCGGCGCTGGATCGCCTTCAGCTCCATCTGCATCTGCTCGCGAAGCTTCAGGTCGAGCGCGCCCAGAGGCTCGTCGAGCAGGAGCACGCTCGGATGGTTGACCAGTGCGCGCGCGAGCGCCACGCGCTGGCGCTGGCCGCCGGAAAGCTGCGAGGGGCGCCGGTTGCCGAAGCCGGAGAGCGCCACCATGGCCAGCATCTCCTCTGCCTGCTTCTCGCGCGCCGCCTTCGGCACCTTGCGGATCATCAATCCATAGGCGACGTTCTCCAGCACCGTCATATGCGGGAACAGCGCATAATCCTGGAACACGGTGTTGACGTCGCGGTCATAGGGCGGGATGCCGTTCACATCCTGGCCATGGATGCTGACCGTGCCGCCGGTCGGCTGCTCGAACCCGGCGATCAGGCGCAGGCAGGTCGTCTTCCCCGAGCCCGAGGGGCCCAGCATGGCGAAGAACTCGCCGTCGTTGATGTCGAAGCTGACGTCGTCGACCGCCTTCACCGCGCCGAAATGCCGCGAGACGTTGCGGAACGAGACCGCGACCGAACCCTTGTCGCCCGAACGGTTTGCTGCCGCCATGATTCCCCTAAACGAAACGGGCGGGCAGACGATGCCCGCCCGCCGGTCGTCAAGTCCCGTCTATTGTCCGCTCTGGATGCCGTTGAAGGCTTCGACCCAGCTCTTGTAATCGACGCAGGTCTTGCCGTTGCCGCAATCCTTGATCGGCGTCTTCCAGAAATGAATCTTGTCGAACAGTTCGGAGCCCTGACTCTTACAGAGCTCCTCGCCCAGAATCTTCTCCTTGCAGGCGACCGGCACCGCCGGGACGCTGCCGAACCAGGCAGCGACACCCGCCTGCGTCGCCGGATCGAGCGAGTGCTCCAGCCACATATAGGCGCAGTTCGGATGCGGGGCGGTGGTCGCCATCATCGTGGTGTCCGACCAGCCGGTCGATCCTTCCTCGGGAATGGTCGAGCCGACCTTGATCGTCGCCTTGCT
>DASZYM010000257.1:0-5932 GCA_035545355.1 Dongiaceae bacterium | reverse complement strand
GACCACCTCTTCGGTGACCGGCCTGGTCGGGTCGACGGTCGGCGCGCTGCTCGGCGGTTCGACCGGCAGCACGGGAATCAACACGTCGGCGAGCAGCGGATCCACCGCCAATACCGGATCATCCGGCGGCTCCGCGAGCGGGACTTCCAGCGGCGGTTCCAGCAGCGCATCCGGCGGCAGCTCCTCCGGTGGAAGCGCGTCCAGCGCTGGCTCCTCCGGGGGAAGTGCGTCTGGCGGTAGCTCGTCCGGCAGCAGTTCGTCGGGCGGCAGCTCATCGGGCGGCAGTTCCGCCGGCAGCAGCTCATCGAGCGGCAGCAGTTCGTCGAGCGGCGGCTCATCCGCGAGCGCTTCGTCCGGCGGCTCGTCGAGCACGAGCAGCGGGTCCGGCACCTCTTCCGGCGGCGGCCTCGGCGGCGCCGTGAAAGGGGCCGTCGGTGGATTGCGGTCGGCGGTCGGCGGACTGCTTCACTGACCGGCGATCCGCTCGAGCCGGGCTTGTCATAGGGATGTGACAAGAGGGCGGCGCCCCGCCCATTCTTTCCGCAAACCCACACGCAAGGTATTTCGCTCGGCCGCGCGCTCCCGCTACACTGGAGGCATGAGCGCGACCGCCGCCCTCACCGAGATCGCCTATCCCGAGGTCAGCTCGCCGATCCTGCGCGGCGGCTACGACTACTGGACGGGAAGGAAGGGCGACCGGCCGTTCCCGTCGCGCCGCGACTTCGATCCGATGGTCGAGATCCCGCGCCTGGCACGCAACCTGATGCTGCTGGACGTCAGCCACGACCCGCTCGATTTCCGCTATCGGCTGATCGGCACGTCGGTGCGCGAGCATCTCGGCGAGAACTGGACCGGCCGCCGCTGGTCGGAGATCGAGTTCCAGCGCGCGCCCAACCCGATCTGGCTGCATCACCAATGGGTGGTCGATAACCGCCAGCCGCGCTTCCTGCGCCCGAACTATATCGGGCCGCACCGGTCGTTCATGTTCGTCGAATCCGCCGTGCTGCCGCTGGGCGACGCGCCCGACCGTGTCGACATGCTGATGCTGTTCGTCGATTTCCGATCGAAGCTCGAACGCTAGGGCGCCGCGTGCCCTTCGACATCTTCATGATCGCCTATGGCGAGAAGAACGCCGCCGAGAACTGGGCGCGGCTGAGGCAATGCGCGCCGGAGGCGAAGCTGATCGAGAATGTCGCCGGTCTCGATGCCTGCTACATCGCCTGCGCCGCCGCCGCGACGACCGGCCACTTCTTCGCCGTCGATGCCGACAATTGGATCCTGGACGGCTTCCGCTTCGCGGTCCCGTTCGAGCCCGCAGCCGACGAGACGGTGTTCTGGTATGCGCGCAACCCGGTCAATCTGCTGGAATACGGCCACGGCGCGGTCAAGCTGTTCCCGACCGACCTGGTCCAGGCGCGTGGGGAAGACGGCGGGGCCGGCTTCATCGACTTCACCCTCTCGGTCGGCCGCTTGCGCTACACCGAAATCTGCGCCTCGGAGCATCGCTTCAATACCGATCCCTTCTCCGCCTGGGCCGGCGCGTTCCGGGAATGCGTGAAGCTGACGATCGGTGCCAGGAGCGGCAATCTCCGGAGCCGGGCATTGGCGAAGTTCCGCCTGGATGCCTGGTGCCGCCGCTGCCGCGCGGGTGCGGCCTTCGGTGACTGGTGCCTCAAGGGTGCCGCCGACGGCCGCGACTACGGCCGCGTCGAAGCCGGCAACGGCACGGCGCTTCTCAGGATCAACGATTACGGCTGGCTGCGGGCGACCTTCCGCGCGCGCCACGTCCGCAAGATCGCCATTCCGGCGCCCGCCGGCAAAAGCTGAGCCGCCTCACGGGCAGTTGGTCGAGCGCCCGCCTTTGCCGCCGCCGCCCCCTCCACCACCGCCGCCGCCGCCACCCCAGGCAAGCTGCATGTCGGCGACGAGCATGATCGCACCCGTGGGCCAGAAGCCGGCATCGGAGGCGCGCACCGGGCCTTCCGGTTGCACCAGGAACGGCGTGTTCTGGCAATCCTCTTGCAACTTCTTCAGCAACTCCTCTTGCTGCCGCTTCTGGTCGGCCTGCTGCTGCATCTGCTGCTGTTGCTGTTGCAGCGCGTCCTTGTCGGCATTGTCGTAATCGTGCGCGTCCTTTTGCACCTGGGACGCGCCTTCGCAGGCGCAGAGCAGCAGGGCTGCGCACCCGATGGTCGTGATTCGTCCGATCATGATGATTTTCCCCGTCGGCCCGACGTATCGTCGATCGCATTCCAGGGCCGTCGAGCGCGGCCGCGGATGCGGCACCCACTTCTGCCTATAAGCGTATGCGGCGCGGGCCGGACGGTCAACGCGCCGACAGGGCCGACCTTGACCCGCGGATGTGACGGCGTTCAGTTCGAGGACGGCGCATCGGAATAGTCGACCTTGTCGCCTTCCTTGATGCCGAGCGCCTGGGCGGTGCCGCCATTGACCTCGAGCACCGCCTTGACCGGGACATTGGAGGGGATCGGCGTCTCGTCGAGAGGGACCGCGTCATGCGCGATCCGCGCGATGCTGCCATCGGCTTTCAGGAACAGCATGTCGAGCGGGATCAGCGTGTTCTTCATCCAGAACGCGACCTGCTGCTCGTCGGGATAGAGGAACAGCATCCCGGCATTGGGCGCCAGGGACTTGCGGAACATCAATCCCTGCTCGCGCTCGGCCGGCGTCGTCGCCAGCTCGACCTCGAATTTATAGGCGCTGCCGCCGGCATGGATGATCAGCGGCGCCGCAAGGGCCGGCGCGGCCCAGGACAGGAGCGCCAGAACCGGCAGCAGCAGGAACAGGCGCATGGTCTTGCAACGCGGCAGGGTCGCCTCCATCTGAATGGTCCGACCTCAATGCCAAGCCCCACGGGAAAGATCAACGGGCAATCCCCCCTCACCGGCTTGACTTCGCCATCGCCGGCCGGAAAGGTTCGCCCTGGAGCTTCCCGAGAAAGCTAAGGACCGTCGCCCATGGACATGACCGGAGAGCATCGCATCAACGCGCCGCGCGCGGTCGTCTGGGCGGGGCTGAACGATCCCGAGACCTTGAAGCAGTCGATCGACGGGATCGAGGAGATCACCAAGGCGTCCGACACCCAGTTCGACGCCGTCGCCGTCGTCAAGGTCGGGCCGGTGAAGGCGAAGTTCAAGGGCAAGATCACCTTGAGCGAGATCGATCCGCCGAACGGCTACACCATCACCGGCGAAGGCCAGGGCGGCGCGGCCGGCTTCGCCAAAGGCGGCGCCAAGGTGAAGCTCGAGGACGATAACGGCGGCACGCTGCTGAAATACACGGTCAATGCCCAGATCGGCGGCAAACTGGCGCAGATCGGCTCGCGGCTGGTGGACGGCGCCGCGCGCAAATATGCCGACGAGTTCTTCACCGCCTTCGGCGCGGTGGTGGAAGCGCGCGCCGCCGGCACGGCGCCGGCGGAGATCCCGACTCCGATCGCGCCGGAATCGCCGGTCGAGCTCGCGGCGGGCGCCGAGCCGGCGATGGCGCCCGCGGCGGTGCCGCCGAGCGCATCCGACCATGCCGGCGGCAAGGGACTGCCGCCGGCCGCATGGATCGGCGGATTGATCGTCGTGGTCGGCGGCGCGCTCTGGTGGTTCCTGCGCCGGTAACGCAGCGGCCACATCTCCGATGTATCCGAGCGTGCATATTGCTGCGCGTTTCCCAACCCGTCCATAATTCTCCCAATCGAGAAGACCGGAGCTAACCGGCATCTGCCGAGCGGCGATCGTCGCCGTTGCAATAAGGGAGGTTTGGGATGCCATCCGTATCGATGACGGTGAACGGAAAAGCCGTCACCGGCGAGGTCGAAGGCCGCACGCTGCTGGTCCATTTCCTGCGCGACAAGCTGCATCTGACCGGCACGCATGTCGGCTGCGACACCGCGCAATGCGGCGCCTGCACCGTGCATGTGAACGGCAAGTCGGTGAAGTCCTGCAACATGCTGGCGCTGCAGGCCGACGGCGCACAGGTCACCACGATCGAGGGCCTCGCCACCAATGGCAGCCTGCACCCGATGCAGGAGGCGTTCCGCGAACATCACGGATTGCAATGCGGCTTCTGCACGCCCGGCATGGTGATGGCCGCGGTGGCGCTGGTGAAGGACCAGGCCAATCCGTCGGAGGACGAGATCCGCCACGGGCTCGACGGCAACATCTGCCGCTGCACCGGCTATCACAACATCGTCAAGGCCGTGAAGGCCGGCGCCCAAGCCATGGGAGGGAAGTGACATGCCCGAAGGAACCGGAACGACCGCCACCGGCATCGGCGCCTCCGTCAAGCGCAAGGAAGACTATCGCTTCCTGACCGGCCGCGGCACCTATACCGACGACATCAACCGCGCGGGCCAGACCTACGCCTATATCCTGCGCTCGCCGCATGCGGCCGCGGATATCGTCAAGCTCGACACCGCGAAGGCGCTGAAGGCGCCCGGCGTGGTGACGATCCTGACCGGCGCCGATTACGACAAAGGCGGCCTCCCCGCCGGCTGGCAGATCCACAGCAAGGACGGCTCGCCGATGATCGAGCCGCCGCATTTCCCGCTCTGCAAGGACAAGGTGCGGCATGTCGGCGACCAGGTCGCGCTGGTCATCGCCGAGACCTATGCCCAGGCCAAGGACGCCGCCGAGCTGATCGAGGTCGACTACAAGGAGACGCCGGCCGTCATCTCCGTCGGCGATGCCGATAAGCCCGGCAAGCCCCAGGTCTGGCCGGAAGCTGCGAACAACACCTGCTTCGACTGGCATATCGGCGACAAGGCGGCGACCGATGCCGCCTTCGCCAAGGCCGCGCATGTGACGAAGATCGACCTGGTCAACCAGCGCCTGATCCCCAACGCCATGGAGCCGCGCGCCGCGATCGGCGATTTCGACCGCGCGACCGGCGAGTTCACGCTCTACACGACCAGCCAGAACCCGCATGTCATCCGCCTGCTGATGGGCGCCTTCGTGCTGCAGATCCCGGAGGCGAAGCTCCGCGTCGTCGCCCCCGATGTCGGCGGCGGCTTCGGCTCGAAGATCTTCCACTATGCCGAAGAGGCTCTGGTCACCTGGGCCGCGGGGAAGATCGAGCGGCCGGTGAAATGGACGGCCGAGCGTTCGGAATCCTTCCTGACCGACGCGCATGGCCGCGACCATGTCAGCCATGCCGAGCTCGCGATGGACAAGGACGGCAAGTTCCTCGGCCTGCGCGTCGCGACCAAGGCCAACATGGGCGCCTATCTCTCGACCTTCGCGCCCTGCGTGCCGACCTATCTCTACGCCACCCTGCTCGCCGGGGTTTATTCGACGCCGGCGATCTATGCCGAGGTGAAGGCGATCTTCACCCATACCGCGGTGGTCGATGCCTATCGCGGCGCGGGCCGCCCGGAAGCGACCTACCTGCTCGAGCGCCTGGTCGAGAAGGCGGCGCGCGAGACCGGGATCGACCGCGTCGAGATCCGGCGCAAGAACTTCATCCCGGTCGAGGCCTTCCCCTATCAGACGCCGGTCGCCCTGCAATATGACAGCGGCAACTACTTCGCGACCCTCGATACGGCGCTGAAGAATGCCGACTGGGCCGGCTTCGAGAAACGCCGGGCCGAGTCCAAGGCCAAGGGGAAGCTCCGCGGCATCGGCATCTCGACCTATCTCGAAGCCTGCGGCATCGCGCCCTCTGCCGTGGTCGGCAGCCTCGGCGCCCGCGCCGGCCTCTATGAATCCGGCGTGATCCGCGTGCACCCGACCGGCTCGGTGACGGTCTTGACCGGCAGCCACAGCCATGGCCAGGGCCACGAGACCACCTTCGCGCAGCTCGTGTCCGAAGGGCTCGGCATTCCGATCGAGAATGTCGAGGTCGTGCACGGCGACACCGACAAGGTGCCGTTCGGCATGGGCACCTACGGCTCGCGCTCGCTGGCGGTCGGCGGCTCGGC
>DASZYM010000256.1:0-6793 GCA_035545355.1 Dongiaceae bacterium | reverse complement strand
TCGTAATCCGAGAGGATCCCGTAATCGGGATCGGTGAACCAGATCGTGCCGTCGGATTTCACCACGACATCGTTCGGCGAGTTCAATTTCTTGCCGGCATGGCGGTCGGCGATCACCGTCACCTTGCCGTCTGGCTCCAGACGCGTGACGCGGCGCTTGCCGTGCTCGCAGGAGATCAGGCGGCCCTGGCGGTCGCGGGTCTGGCCGTTGGAGAAATTGCTGTCCGGATTGAACACGCTGACGCCGAGCTCCGGCATCCAGCGGAGCTTGCGGTTGTTCGGGATGTCGCTCCAGACCAGGTACTGGCCGTCATTGAACCAGACCGGCCCCTCCGCCCAGCGGCAGCCGGCATAGAGCTCCTCGAGCTCCGCGATCGGCACGGTGAGCTGATAGAAGCGCTTGTCGAAATACTCGTAGGAATCGCCGACCAGAGCCATGGAAGTCCCCCGACGCACGGTGTATCGCCGGCATCATCGCCCGCGCCGCGGGGATGGATCAATCCCTAGCCGATATAGGGCACCGGCGCGCGCTTATAGGCGCCGCGGAACACCGAGAGGCGCTCGACCACCTTGGGACGCGAGGTCCGCAGATGGCCGAGCATGCGCTTGGCGACGGTGGCGGCCTCGCCGGCCGCGAGCGCGCGGGCGATCGCCAGATGCTCGGCCATGAACGGGTCCTCGGTGGGGTAGGAGACCTGCGAGCCCAGCATGTGCTTGGCGGTCACGAACAGGCAGCGCGTGCGCTTCAGCGCCTCGATCAGCTCGCGGTTGTCGCAATGCTCGATGCAGCTCACGTGCAGCGCATGCTCCAGCCCGTCCATCTCCGCGGTGCTGACCTTGGGATAGCCGGCAAGCGCGGCTTCCAGGCGCTTGATCATGTCGGCGACCAGTGCCGCCGGCACGCGGCCGACGCTGGCCGCCAGCGCCTTGGGCTCCAGGTATTCGCGCAGGTCGTAGAGATCGCAGACCCGCTTCTCGTCCAGCGGCACGACATACCAGCGCAGCCTTTCGTCCTTGGCGACCAGGCCGATCGACTGCGCCTGCACCAGTACGTCATGGGCGACCGTGCGCCCGACCTTGTAGCAGCGCGCGAGCTCGAGCTCGTTCACCCGGAAGCGCCCGAGCGCGGAGTGGAACATCAACTGCCGCTCGACCTCGTCGTAGATGCGCTGCCAGGCCCAGACCCTGGGCAGCTCCGGCTTCTCCGCGTCGAGGCCGAGGAGATGCGGCGTCAGGCGGATGCGGCGCGGCGATTTGGCCGAGCCGACGACGAAGCCGCGTCCGTTATGCCGGCGGATGACGCCGCGATGGGAGAGCGCGTCCAGCGCCTGCTTCACGGGTGTGCGGCTGGAGCCGAACAAGGCGGCGAGCGATCCCTCCATCAGGATCGTGCCCGGCGCCAGCCGGCCGGCCTTGATGCTGTCCTGCAGGATCGCCGCGATCTTGCGATAGACCGGCAGGTCCTCGGCGATACGGGCTGTCGTTCGATCCATGGCCATTCTCTATCGCAATCCACCGCGAAAAGCGAACCGGCGGGTTCTACCGGCGCGCGGCCATAGCCTTGTCCGCATTGGTCCGCACCGGACCGGCGGTCGGCTAAAGCGGCGTTTTCCCTGTCAATCCGGCGCGCTCTTTACGAATAATTTGCTTTCGGAATGCCAGCCTGCGGTTGGAAATCGCCGCCGCAATGGTTAATAATGCGGCGGGATCGCCATCCGGGTGGGATCGGCGCGAGTTGGAGTATTGGGGGATTCGATGGCGGCGCAGATCGGCCAGGTGAGCGAAGTCACGGGCTCGAACATCAAGGCGATGATGGATGCCGCGCAGCTCGCGGCCGCCCAATCCGGCGCCGAAACCACCAGCGTCACCGTCGGCAGCATGGTCGAGGTCCGCAGCGGCACCGCCCGGGTGCTCGGCATCGTCTCGGCGATCCGCAGCGCCGGGATCGACAAGGGTGCGATCATGGATATCAGCCTGGTCGGGCAGTTCGTGCCGAATGCGAACGGCGGCTCGGATTTCCGCCGCGGCGTCGCGCGCTGGCCGGCGATCGGCTCGCCGGTGGTGACGGTCGCCGATGAAGACGCCGCCTCGGTGGTGAAGACCACCTCGACCAGCACCGTGCATATCGGCAAGGCCGAATTCAACGGCACGCAGGACATCTATCTCGACGTCGACAATCTGCTCAGGACCCATTTCGCGATCTTCGGCTCGTCCGGCTCCGGTAAGACCTCGACCACCTCGGTGATCCTGCGCGCGATCCTGGAGCGCCTGCCCAACGCGCATATGATCCTGCTCGATCCGCACAACGAATACGAAGGCGCCTTTGCCGGCATGACCGAGCGCCTGACGCTTTCGACCCTGCGGCTGCCCTACTGGATGCTGCAGTTCAAGGAGCTCTGCGCGGTCTTCAAGGTGCTGCCGGAATCCGAATACGCCTCCGAGGTGAAGATCCTGCGCGAGGCGGTGGTGCAGGCCAAGACGCTCTATGCCGGGATGACCGCCGGGGCGGGCGGGGCGGCGAAGCCCGGCCAGGCCGGCGCCGCCGGCACGAACGCCGCGCTCAACCTGGACAGCCCGGTGCCGTTCCGGCTCTCGGATTTCCGCCGCATCGTCAACGACATGATGGGCAAGCTCGACAATCCGGAAGCGATCCAGAGCTATCTCCGGATCCTGAACCGCCTGGAAGAGCTCACCACCGACGACCGCTACGGCTTCATGTTCGGTCCGCAATTCGTGCGCGACGTGATGCAGGAAGTGATCTGCCAGCTCGCGCGCATCCCGGTCGAAGGCAAGCCGATCACCACCATCGACCTCTCCGACATTCCCGAGGAGATCGTCGACGTCGTGGTCTCGGTGGTCTTCCGCACCATCTTCTCCTTCGCCGTCTGGAGCGGCGAGGAGGGCGCGGTGCCGACCGTCCTGGTCTGCGAGGAGGCGCATCGCTATCTCTGGGACGACCGGTCCGGCCGCACCATCTCGCTGGCGGTGCATGCCGCCGGCCAGGTCGCCAAGGAAGGCCGCAAATACGGCGTGGGCCTGGGCGTGATCTCGCAGCGTCCGTCGGAAGTCTCGCCGTCAATCGTCTCGCAATGCGGTACGATCATCACGCTGCGCCTCGGCAACGAGCGCGACCTCGCCTTCGTCAAGAACGCGCTGCCGGATTCCGCCGCCGGCCTGATGCAGGCCTTGCCCGCGCTCAACACCCGCGAGGCCATCGTGTTCGGCCAGGGCGTCGCCTTCCCGACGCGGCTCACGGTCAACGAGCTGCCGGCCTCGGCGCGACCGCGCCAGAAGGTGAGATCCTTCATGGAAGCCTGGTCCAACGACAGCACCGATACCGGCCTGGTGGCACGCACCGTCGAGCGCTGGCGGTCGCGCCTGCACACCATCCGCCGGGCCTGACTCTGCCGACCGTTCCGGCTATCGTCCGACAGGCCCGGCGCGACGACCTTCCCGCGATCGTCGCGATGCTGGCCGACGATGTGCTCGGGCAGAGCCGGGAAGATCCCGGCCCGCCGCTCAACCCCGCCTATGCCGACGCCTTCGCCGCGATCGAGCGGGACCCCAACCAGTTCATGGCGGTGCTGGAGGATGCCGGCGAGGTCGTCGGCTATCTGCAGCTCAGCTTCATTCCCGGCCTCTCCCTGAAAGGCATGCTGCGGGGCCAGATCGAGAGCGTGCGCATCGCCGCGTCGCGGCGCGGGCTGGGTCTCGGCCATGTGCTGCTGAGCTGGGCGATCGAGGAATGCCGCCGCCGCGGCTGCGGCCTGGTCCAGCTCGCGATGAACAAGTCGCGCGAGGATACTTTGCGCTTCTACAAGTCGCTGGGCTTCGTGGCCAGCCATGAAGGTTTCAAGCTGACACTCTAGCGATCGCGGGGCCTGACTCAATTTTCCTGCGCCCGCGGCAAGATTACTCGATTGCCGCCGCGCGGCGGGGCGCTTCTCATATCGACCTTCGGGGCGGAAAACGGAGAGCCGATCGCTCTCTCTGCGCGATCGGACCCATGGGAGGCGGGGTCGATGACGATGTGGTGCCGATCGGCATTCGGTGCGGCGGCGATACTGGCGCTCTGTTCCGCCTGCACGTCCTATACGGTCTATCCGACCTTCGCCAAGGTGACCGATTATCCGCAGCATGCGCATCAGAAGGAGCAGATCGTGCTCCTGATGTCGGACGAGGTGCCCGCCGATCCCTATGACTCGGTCGGCCAGGTCGAAGTGACGCGATCGGACTGGGCCAGCAACCAGGACATGTTCGACGCGATGCGGGACCTCGCGGTCAAATACGGCTTCGACGGGATCTCCGGCATCGTCTGCGGCCCCGATGCGGTCGTGGCCTATCGCTGCGACGGCCAGGCCTTCATCTACACGACGGCGGCGGCGGCACCGCCCGCGCCGGCGGCTCCGGTCTCGACCGATACCACCGGCGCGCAATATGCCGAGATCACCGGGTTGAAGCTCACGGAGCCGCCGGCCGATCCCTGCGCGGTCGCCTGCAGCGCGGTCGCGGCGGATGAGCGCGCGAAATCCGGCCCGGCGCCGGCCGCGCCGCTCTATCGCACCTCGGCCACCCAGGCCGCGACGGGGCGGCGGATCCTGATCGAGAATCTCGTCACCGATTCCGGCGCGACGCGGGCATCGGCGGAGACGACGGTCCCGGACTGGGACGAGGTCGTGAGCGAATGGCGCGACGTCGAGCCCAAGGGAAATTACCAACCCAACGACGTGGCGGACGTGTTCGCGAAATATTGGTTCTTCTCCTGGGTGTTCGGCGGCGGCGCCGATCCCAAGGTGATGACCGAGACCGCCGGCGCCGGCATACGCGCCCAGGCGCACCGGCTATTCGCAACCGATCCCACTTTGTCCTCGATGACCGAGGGGGAGCGCCAGGCGATGGCCGAAGCGATGATGCGGGTGCAGACGACCGACTGGCTGACGCTGATGGCGGCGAACGAGGCGAAGGTGCTGGGACCCGCGATGGAAGCCGTCAAGCAGCAGTTCCAGGAGGAATTCGGCCTCGACATCACGCAGCTCGGGCTGACCGCCGCGCAGGGCTTCGTGATGAAGGCCGGCGCAGGTTCCACGACGCCGTGATCCGTTGGAACCGGATGCATCGGATTGAAAGGCCTATACCCTCACCCCGGCCCTCTCCCCGTTGGGGAGAGGGAGAAGAATGGAGTGCGTTCGTTCCGCTGCAGAGCGGCGTTCCCTCTCCCCAGCGGGGAGAGGGTTAGGGTGAGGGCAGGCGCATCGATCCAACCCAACCTCATACAGCACTAGCGGCGCCGGGGCCGAGGAGCTGGGCCAAGTAGCGGTCCATCTCGGCCAGAGCCTGCTCGCGCGTCAGGCTGCCGAGCGACAGGCCGAAGCGCAGCCACAATCCGTCGATCATCGCCGTGATGCCGATCGCCGCGGCCTCGACCTCGGCTGCCGGCAGCAGCGCGCGGAGCGCCGGCATCAGGTTGCTGCGCATCCGCGCATGGATCACCCGCTGGATCCGGGCGAACTCGCCGTTGCGCGGCACCTCGGCGCAGAATGAAAGCCAGGCGTTGCAGATCTCCGGCTTGAAGAAGGAGGGCGCGAAATTGGCGGCGACGATCGCCTCGATGCGCCCGCGATCGCCTTTCGCGCGGCGCATCCGCCGCACCACCTCGTCGCGCAGCAGGGCGTTGGCGAGGCGCATCACCGCTTCCAGGAGGTCGTCCTTGTTCCGGAAGTAGTGGAGCACGATGCCCTTCGACATCCCGGCGCGCTCGGCCACCTTCGCCAGCGTCGTGCCGGCGATGCCCTGCTCCTGCAGGATCTCATAGGCGGCGTCGGTCAATTCCCGCCGCCGGATCTCCTCGATGCTGGTCCGCGCCACGCCGCTCTCCCGCCGTTCCCCACCGCTTGTATTCGGCCGTTGACCGGCCTGTCCATCAGGTCTATAAATTGACCACTGGGACAATTAATTAACCAATCGGTCAATCGACGACCGCAAATGCCTGGGAGGCAGGGATGAAGCGCTTCAAGACCGTGATTCTGGCGGGGGTGATGGCGATGGCGGCGACGCCGGCCATGGCGGGCGACCCGGCCTCCTGCAAGCCGGTGCGCATGGCCGAGCCGGGCTGGAACGACCTGGCCTTCACGACCGGAGTCGCCTCCGTGATCCTGCAAGGGCTCGGCTACGCGCCGAGCTCGAAGGTGCTGGGCGTCGATGTCATCTACCAGGGCCTGAAGAACAAGGACCTCGACGTCTTCCTCGGCTACTGGGACCCGGCGATGGTCACCTATTACGACCCGTTCAAGAAGGACGGCTCGGTCGAGACCGTGCATCAGAATCTGCAAGGCGCCAAATACACCTTCGCCGTGCCGCAATACGTCTATGACGCCGGCGTCCACGACATCGCCGATCTCGCCAAGTTCCCCGACAAGTTCGGCAAGAAGATGTACGGCATCGAGCCCGGCAGCAACCAGCTCATGTTCGACATCATCAAGGACCCCAAGTTCAACCTCGCCGGCTGGAACGTCGTCGAATCGAGCGAGCAGGGCATGCTGGCCCAGGTGAAGCGCGCGACCGACCGCAACGAATGGGTGGTGTTCCAAGGCTGGGCGCCGCATCCGATGAACAACGATTTCAAGATCGCCTACCTGACCGGCGGCGACGCCTATTTCGGCCCCGATTTCGGCGCCGCAACGGTGCATACCCAGGTGCGCAAGGGCTATCTCCAGGAATGCCCGAACGTGGCGAAGCTGCTGGACAATGTCACGTTCAACATCGCGATGGAGAATGTCGGCATGGGCTATCTGATC
>DASZYM010000255.1:0-40984 GCA_035545355.1 Dongiaceae bacterium | reverse complement strand
CTTCTCCCAGGGATGCTTGAACTCCTTGAACCGGTTCAGCATGGGAAAGAGGCCGAAATTCATCGAGCCCATGTTGAGCGAGGCGACCTCGGGCTTGAAGCGGATCGAGGGCTGGATGCGCTCCTCGATCTTCATCCAGGGGGCGCCGCCGGAGGTCAGGTTCACCACCGCGTCGGAGCGCTGCTTGATGATCTTCAGGAACGGCTCGAAGGCTTCCGGCGTCTGGTCGGGCTTGCCGGTCTTGGGGTCGCGGGCGTGCAGATGCACGATCGCCGCCCCCGCCTCCGCGGCACCCACCGCCGCATCGGCGATCTCGCTCGGCGTCACCGGCAGGTATTGCGACATCGACGGCGTGTGGATCGCGCCGGTGACGGCGCAGGTGATGATGACTTTCCGTTTCGTGGCCATGTTACGCGATCTGCTTCGGGTTATTGAAAATTGGCTTGGCCCTGCGGCACGTAGGGCGTCTCGAGCGACTTCAGCTCTTCCGGCGTAAGCGAGATGGAGACGGCCGCGACCGCGTCCGTCAGATGGACGGGCTTCCCGACACCTACGATCGGCGCAGTCACCTCGGGCTTTTGCAGCAGCCAGGCCAAGCCGATTTGCGCGCGCGACACGCCGCGCTTCTTGGCGATTGCGCCGACCTGATTGACGATCTCCCGGGCGCCCTCTTGCGCGCGGTATCTATTGGTCGCGTTGGTGTCAACCTTCTGCCGCTCGCTGGTCTCGTCCCAATCGCGGGTCAAGCGACCGCGCGCCAGCGGGCTCCAGGGGATGACGCCGATATGCTGATCGGCGCAGAGCGGGAGCATCTCCAGCTCTTCCTCTCGGCTCAATAGGTTGAGATGGTCCTGCATGCTGACGAATTCCGCCCAGCCATGCAGGCGGGAGGTGTAGAGCGCCTTGGCGAACTGCCATGCATACATCGAAGAAGCGCCGATATAACGCGCCTTGCCGGCTCGCACGACGTCGTTCAGCGCCTCGAGCGTCTCCTCGATGGGCGTCTCCGGGTCCCAGCGGTGGATCTGATAGAGATCGACATGGTCGGTGCCGAGCCGTTTCAGGCTGGCATCGATCTCCATGTGGATGGCCTTGCGCGACAGCCCCACGCCGTTGGGGCCGGGACGGATCGGACGGCAGACCTTGGTCGCGATCACGACCTCCTCGCGGCGGGTGAAGTCCTTGAGGGCGCGGCCGACGATCTCTTCCGAGCTGCCGTCGGAATAGACATTCGCGGTATCGAAGAAGTTGATGCCGAGCTCGATCGCCTGGCGGATCAGCGGCCTGCTCTTCTCCTCGTCGAGCGACCAACCATGCTTGCCGCGGCCGGGTTCGCCAAACGTCATGCATCCGGCACAGATGCGCGAGACCTTCAGGCCAGTCGCGCCGAGCCGACGATATTCCATCGATTCCTCCGGCGCCGAGCGGCGCCCGTGAAGAGAGACGGCCGGGCGACCCACGCCGCCCGGCCGCCGGGACTCACTTGCCGTCGGGTCGGTTGCAGGCCGGCTTGGACTCGATCTCTTCGAGGTCGAGCCCGTGATATTTCATGTCGACGAAGTAGACGCCGATCGACTTCGGAATGGTGACCTCCTCGCCGTCGTCGAACAGGCCTTGGCCATGCGCGTCCTGGCCCTTGCGCTTCTTCTGCGGCGGCGGCGGGCAGAACACCTCGTAGCAGAGGCAGGGCTCCTTGGTCTTCACCCACGACCAGTGGATGGCGTTGCGCGGAATGCGGAGGAAGTCGCCCTTCTTGACGTGGTAGCCCTTGTCATGGACGAAGAACCACATCTCGCCTTCCTGGATGAAGTTGATCTGCTCGTAGTCGTGGATATGCGGCGACGAGTGATAGCCGCTATGCCGCAGGCTGATCGCCAGGGCCGAATCCTGCCCATAGACCAGGCGCATGTCATGGCCCTTGCTGCGATCCTTGCGGTCCGCATCGTGGATGTTGTTGTCCTTCAGGTCATTGACGTAGACGTCGTCGAGCTTCCAATACAGGGACATCGATATTTCCTTTGGTTTGGTAGAAGCGGCTTTCTGGGAGGAGGGAGGGACACGGGCGCAGGTGACGCCAGAGCTCATGACGTGTCGACGGAATCGCCGGAGGTGGCCTTGCGCACCGCATAGCCGAGGATGAGCATCGGCGCGACTTGAACCGGCACGACGCCGCCGATCTCGTTCTCGCTCCATGCGCGCATGGCGACCCCGAGGCAGTTCAGGCCGACTTCCCAGCGATGGCCGAGATAGACCGCGCTGGTCACCTGGGCCCGCCAGCGATTGACCGGCTCCGCGCCTTCGGTGAACCGCACGTGCTCTCTTCGCCAGCGCAGCTCCACCGCGTCGCCGACCACAACGGAATCCACCGGCGAGAACGCGATCATCTCGCCCGCGACCTCCGCGACGCAGAGCGGCGTACCGGTCCGCACCACCCTGCCGCGGACCACGTTCTTCGCGCCCAGGAATCCGGCCCCGAACGACGTCGCCGGCCGCTCGTAGATGGCGCGCGGGTCGCCACGTTCCTCGATGACGCCCGAACGCATCACGATGAGCTCGTCGGCCATCGCCAGGGCTTCTTCCTGGTCGTGGGTGACATAGAGGCAAGCAAGGCCGCTCTTCTGGATCTGGGCACGCAGGCCGAGCCTCAGCTCCTCGCGCAGCGCCTGATCGAGCGCGCTCAACGGTTCGTCCATCAGAAGCAGCCGGACGTCGCCCGCCAGAGCGCGGGCAAGCGCCACGCGCTGCTGCTGTCCGCCCGAGAGCTGCGACGGCAACCGGTCCTTCAAGCGCGCCAGCCCGACCGAATCGAGGAGTTGCTCGCCTTGGCTGCGCGCCGCCTTGCGGGCCGCCGAGCCCTTCTGCTCGCGCGTGCCGGCGAACTGGACATTCTCGAGCGCGGTCATCTGCGGCCAGAGGGCATAGCTCTGGAAGACCATGCCGATCCGGCGACTCTCCGGAGGGACCGTTCGTTCGCCGTCATCGACCGTGGCGCCGCTGAGCAGGATCGTGCCCGAGCTCGCGCTCTCGAGGCCGGCGACGCAGCGAAGCACCGTGGTCTTGCCGCTGCCGCTCTCGCCGAGCAGGACCAGCGTCTTGCCGGCCTCCAGGGTGAGCGAAACATTGTTGACCGCGGCGAGGCCGCCGAACCGCTTCACCAGATTGCGGACTTCGACGACCGGAGCCGCGACGGCGCGCGGCTGCGCGGAGCCCGTTGCGCCGACTTCAGCCGGTTTGGCGATTGTGTTCATCGCTCCCTCCTGAGGCGCCGGCCCGGCAGCACCGTAAGCACGAATACAAGGATGATCGGGACCAGCTGGCAGACTCCGAGCGCGTAGACCCCGGAGGCCGGCTGGGTGTCGAGCTGCAGGAACATGAAGACCGAAAGCGGGATATTCTGGTTGGTGAAGAGCAGCGCGGTGATGTTGAACTCCATGATCGCCAGCACCACCATCAGCCGCCACACCGCCAGCGCGGAAGGCAGCATCATCGGCGCGATGATCCGGGTCAGCCGCACCCAGGTGGACTTGCCCGCGATCCGACCCGCCTCCTCATAGGCGACGCCGAACTGGTTGAGGCTCGCGGCGAAGACCCGGGCGCCGAATCCGAGATAGGCCAGCATCACGGCGATCGACATGCCGATGATGGAACCCGAGAAGTTGCGAACCTCCGGATTTGAATAGGATGCCCACAGATAGCCGAGGCCCAATGCGAAGCCCGGGATCGCCAGCATCAGGATCGGCACCGCCCCCGCGAGGTTCGCGAGCAGACCCCGGCGACGGTTGGCGACATAGGCCAGAATGAGCGAAAGCACGGTCCCCACTGTCGCGACGATCAGCGAAAGCGTCAGGGTGACGTAGAAGGCATGATGG
Source organism: Dongiaceae bacterium (assembly GCA_035545355.1). Taxonomy (GTDB): domain Bacteria; phylum Pseudomonadota; class Alphaproteobacteria; order Dongiales; family Dongiaceae; genus Dongia. The sequence goes on along the minus strand of DASZYM010000255.1, from coordinate 37,115 downwards.
ATGTCGGGGTCCTCGAAGATCTGCCGGTAGTTGTCCAGCGTGAACAATTTCCAGGTCAGCCGCGAGGTCTGGAAGCGGAGGAACGAGGACAGGGTCAGCGAGCCCAGCGGCAGGATGACCATGAAGAGGACGTAGAGCAGAAGCAGCGCGAAAACCGGGTAGCGCAGCCGGCCGAGCCGGATTCCCGACGGCCCGACCTGGCGGCCGACCACCCGCTGGCTGCCGATGCGCCGCGTGTATATCACATGGCCGCCGAGCGCGATCAGCGAGGGTATGATGATGAGCAAGGCCAGCACGTTTGCCTCGCCGCTTTGGCCCATCGCCGACTGGGTCAGTCGATACATCGCGTTCGGAACCGTGTCGATATGCGACCGGCTGCCCACCAGAGCGTAGATGGAGAGGTTCTGGATCGACATCGCGAAGAGCATCACCCAGCCGCCGATCAGCGTCGAACGGGTCGCCGGAAAACTGATCCGGCTGATGATTCGCGAGAGCGATGCGCCATGGACGCGCGCCGCTTCTTCATGGTCGCTGGCCAGGGCGGTGAACCCGCCATACATGAAGAGGAAGGCGAACGGCGCGAAGACGAACACCATGACCGTGATGAGGCCCGTCATGGTGTAAACGTCGAGCAGGTCGCCGCCCCACAGCTTGTTGGTGAGATTGTTGACCAGCCCCACGCCGCGGGGCGAGAACAAGCCGATCCACGCCATGCTGCCGACGATCGGCCCGATCGCGATCGGCACCGGGATGATCGCGGTCCAGACGCGCCGGCCGGGAACGTCGGTGCGAGTCACGAACCAGCAGACGATGCCGACCAGGGCCGTGGTGATCGTCGCGACCGCGAGGCCGAGGATCAGCGAGTTCTTGAGCGCACCCCAGTAGCGCGGCTCGAGCAGCACGGCCACCAGCGAGGAATGGCCGCCGGACGTCGAAGAGACCTGCAGCGAACCTTCGATCAGGAACCAGATCGGGGCGACGGTCAGCACGAAGACCACGCCCACGATCAGGCCGAAGCCGAGATTGCCGTCACGGCTCCAACGCGGGGCGAGAGAAGATGTCGACGGCGAGAGGCTGATCTCAGTCATCGGGTCAAAAATCTCCCGTTGTCAGATCGATCCGGCTCTCGCCGCCGCAGGTCGGCCCTCACTTCGAAGGGTACGGAGCGACGACATCCTCATAGGACTTGATCATGTCGTCGATATCGAACTTGTAGAGCGCCTCGGGCGGCTTGTACCAACTCGCGCTGGTGCTGGGCCGCACGTCCTTGGAGTCCGGCCTCCCCGGTGCCATGGAAAAGTACTTCGAGACCTGCTCGTTGCCGTGCAGACTGGTCTCGTACTCGATCCACAGCTTCGCGGCATTGGGATGCTTCGCCTTGGCGGCGATCCCGATACCCGTGTAGCTCGCGGACCGCGGCTCCGGGTACCAGACCTGAACCGGAGCGCCCTTCTCATTGGCGGCAAACGCGTTGAACTCGTTGCCGATCACGAGATCGAGTTCGCCGGAGGCGAGCGCGTTCACCGCCGGGCCGCTGCCGGGATAGACCGTGACCTGCAGGTAGTCGAGGAGCTTCTTGACGTTGTCCGAGCCGATCTCCTTGTAGAGCACGTAGGCGACCACATAGGAGCCGCCGCCCGCGCCATGCGGGTCGACCACGCCCAGACGCTTGCCCTTGAACTGGGGATCGAGGAGGTGCGTGGCATCCTTCCACGTCTTGATCGCCGAGAGGTCGCTGTCCTTGATCGAATCGGTGTTGTAGAGGATGCCCTGGGCCTGATGATCGGTCGAGATGACGTAGCCGGGATCGAGGCTCTGGAACTTGTCGGCCTCGGTCGGGGTGTATTGCAGCAGCATCCCTTTCTTCGCGACCTGCTGGACCAGCGTGATCTGGGAGCCGAGCTGGAGGATATCCGGCGGCGATCCCTGCTTCTCTCCGGCGAAGAACCGCGCGAGGTTGTCGTCGTCGCCATTGGCGACCGCGGAAACCTGCAGGCAGGGGAAGTACTTCTCGAACTCGTCGACGTACTTCGAGAGATTGCTCACATTCGTATAGAGGATATCGAGCTTGCCTTCATCGCAGGCGGCTTTCAGCAGATCCGGCGAGACCTTGGGCATGTTCTGCTGCAGGTAACTGGTCATGTCCGCCATCGAGTCGGCCTGGGCGGCGCAAGCAAAGACAATGGCCGCCGCGCCCGAAAAGACGGCGAGCCCTCGACGCTTCAGCATCGCATTCGACATTTGAATTCCTCCCAAATCGGCTTCTTACGAGCCTGTGGTTACATTACGAGATGCCTCCGACATGTCAACACTTGATCGCATATTTCGACTTTTTCCGACGATATATCGGCAAAAACGGCTTCCTGTGTTGACATAATTTAGAATACTGGCCGGAAGGTGCGTAAGCCATTGCAGCGCTTGCAAAAGCGGCGATCTCCAATCCTCTGGGAAAGAGCTGGGGAGCGCCCGGCGCTCCCGCTGAAAGCTTCAGCGCGTGCGCTGGCGCACTCTCGGGACTTCGGCGCTGTTCGGAAAGAGCTCCTCACGACTCTGACGCGTCGCCACGATATGGCGTCGCATCAGCATCTCGGCCAGTTCCACATCGCGGTCTTCGATCGCGCTGAGTATCCGCTTGTGCTCGAGCACCGATCGCTCACGGCGTTCCAGGGTCTCGTTGGACCGCGCGCGAAAGAGACGGAGCAACGGATATAGCTCCGAGCACAACAGCTCTATGAGCAGCGGATTGCGGCTGGCATGCGCAATCAGATAGTGAAAGTCCTGATGCGGTTCGCCCAGCACGTAGGGCTCCCATTCCGGCAGCGCCTTCAAGGCGGCCTCATGGCCCAGGATGCTCTCGCGAAAACCGCGGATCTCGTCAACCGTACAGCGTGCCACCGCCTCGCGGACCGCTATGCCTTCAAGCGCCTCACGGACCGTGAAGAGGCTGTACAGCATCTCCGGCGTGCGCTGGATCACCCGCGCGCCCTGGTTGGCCGAACGCGTGATGAGCTTGCGCTCCTGCAATCGATGCAGGGCCTCCCTGAGAGGACCGCGACTCACGCCATAGCGCTTGGCAAGCGCCGGCTCGCTGATCTTGGAGCCAAGCGGCAATTCCCCGCTCATGATCGCTTCCGACAGCTTCTGGAAAAGCTGTTCGGCCAACGTCCCGCCGGCATCCGGCACGAATCCGAAGATGGGTGACGACGTGGCTGGGGTTTGATCCGGCTTCGACACCGAAGTGCTCCAAGACCTGCCCTAGGGCAGATGTAAACGCCGTGCGTTCGCGCGATGATTCTTACACTGGCGGCGGTGCCCGCGCAATTCTCGGCACCGCCGCACGCAAAGATCTAGGCCGTCAATTGGAACTCGATCGTGCTGCCGATCGACGGCAACTCGCCTCGCACCACGCCGGCGGGCGCGACCCAATGATTGCCGCATAGCTGTCCGGTGGTGATGACCGTGCCCGCCGGGATGCCGCCGCGCTGGAGAACGCAATGCCGGACTTGCCATACGACAAGGCTCAGAGGATTGCCGCCTTTATGCCCGCCGGTGCTCTCCTGCAGCAGCTTGCCGTTCAAGGACTGGCGCGCCGTCAAAGCTGTGAAATCGAGTGCCTCCCAACCGGAGATGGCCTCACCCAGCACGAAGCTCCGGTTCATCAAGGAATCCGCGAGGGTCCAGAGATATGGCGAAGAGGTCCCGGCCCAGCGGGTGCCGCAGATTTCGACCGCTATATGGGCGGATGCAATCCCGGCCAGGATCTCCTCCTCGGACGGGCACTCGCGGGACGCGGGAAAATCCCGTCCCAATTGATACGCCACTTCCAATTCGAGCCCGACGGTCCCGTCCGGCCGGCTCATCGGCTCGCGGACAACCGGTTGCCGGCCGCCGCCGGCGCGATACATGTTGCCCTTCAGGATCGGCGCACATACCGCCATCGCATAGATGCCCAACGATGCGAAGTCCGGTCTCGGCAGGCTGGTTTTCCAGGCCGCGGCGCCGCCTCCGAGGCGGATCAACGCATCCTGGACGGCGTAAGCGTCCGCCAACCTGAGCTGCTCAAGGGGTGCGGCGAGGGATTTGCCGTCACGCCGCGCCTCGAACAATCGACGCGCCACGTCGTCGACAGCCGACTTGGAGAGCATCGCCTCCTGGGTCAAATGATAATCCATCCGCTTTCCACCTTTCACGCCTAACGGTTGATGACGCCTGATCTCAATGATCGCCGGAACGTGCCTGTCGGCTCCGCCTCGAATGGCCGCTGACCGCGACGCCGTCCTCGGGCCGCAGCCGCAAGAATGCCGGCAATGCCAGCAGCGGTATCAACCCGACGAGCAGAAAGGCCTCGTGAAAATCCGCGACCTGGAGCCCGGTACCCTGGTTCGAAACCGCGGCGAGGATGAGCGCCGCGGTCGACACTCCAAAGCTCACGCTGAGTTGCTGCAGCACGCCGCCGAGGCTGGTGGCGCCGCTCAGCTCCTCCGCCGGCATCTCCGCATAGGCCAGGCTGTTCGAGGTCATGAACTGGGTCGACCGCGCGATTCCGAAGATCACGATGTATCCGGCGATCAGCCAATGCGGCGTCTGCGCGTCGATCAGCGCGAATCCGGCAATCACGATTGCATTGACCGCCGCCGCGATGGGCAGGACGCGGTCGAAGCCCAGGAACCGCAATGCCCGCGAGGAAACCAACCGGATCATCAAGGTGCCGAAAGCGGTGAAGAAGGTGAGCGAGCCCGACTCGACGGGACTGAGGCCGAAGCCGACCTGCAGCATGAGCGGCAGCAAGAAGGGAACGGCGTTGATGCCGATCCTGGACAATCCTCCCCCCAGCGTGCCGACCCAGAAGGATCGCAGGCGAAAGAGCGAGAGATTGATTGCCGGCGACGGATGGCGCCTGGCATGCAGCAGGAACGCGGCGAGGAGCACAATCGCGACGGCGATCGAGATGACGGTCGCGATCTGCGGCAGCAGGGGGCGCCCCGAATTCTCGACGCCGAGCTGAAGAAAGGCCAGGCCGAAGCCCGCGAAGATGAACCCGCGGAAATCGAAACGCGTGTGATGCTCGGGACGTGTGTCTTCGATGAAACAGAGCGCCAGAATCACGCCGATCACGCCGAACGGGATATTGATGTAGAAGATCCAGCGCCACGAGACATAGCTGGTGAGAACGCCGCCGACCAACGGACCGACCACGGGCCCGATCAGCGCCGGCAGGCTGACATAGACCATGGCATTCAGCAGTTGCTCGCGTGGAAAGCTCCGCAGCAGGATCAGGCGGCCGACCGGCGTCATCATCGCGCCGCCCAGCCCCTGGAGGGTCCGCGTGATCACCAGCTCGGTCAGATTGTCCGCCAGGCCGCAAAGCGCCGAGCTGAACGTGAAGATCAGAACCGCCGTCACGAAGATGCGGCGCGCGCCGAACCGGTCGGCAAACCAGCCGCTGACCGGAATGAAGACCGCCAGCGTCAGGACATAGACCGTCACCGCGAGGTTGAGGCGCAGGACGTTCGTATCCAGGTCCTCGGCTATCCGCGGGATCGCCGTGGTGATCACCGTGGAATCGAGCTGCTCCATCAGGAAGGCGGAAGCGACGACCAGCGGCACCAGCACACGCAGTCGCGGATTGCGCTGGACCGCGAATGATGGAGGGTCCTTGGACTCGCCGGCTTCGTTCATGACCGATCAGGCGATCATCCGGCATCCGCCGGCCGGTGGATCGCATGGGACTGGGTCATTTTCTCCACGACTTCATTGCTGCCGCGATAGATCATGTCCACGGCGACCCAGACAATGATGGCGAGCCCCACATACCCGATCCAATGATAGCGCTTGAGCAGGCCGGCGATGATTCCCGCCGCCGCCCCCATCAGCACGACCGACAGCAGCAGACCAATGATCATGATCCAGGTATGCTGTCCTGCCGCACCGGCAACTGCGAGCACATTATCGAGGGACATCGAGATGTCGGCAACGACGATCTCGAATATCGCCTGGCCCATCGTCTTCGGCACGATGCCGGGGAGCGCTTCGTCGGGCGTCTCGCGCTCCTCCGACGCATCGCCCGCTTCGCGCGCCGCGCGCCGCGCACGGCGCTCCGCGGCCAGCTCGCGCCAGAACTTCCAGCATACCCAGAGCAGAAGGATCCCGCCGGCGAGGGTCAGGCCGACGATCGCGAGAATGCCGGTCGCGGCCACCGCGAACAGGATCCGCAGCACCGTGGCGGCGGCGATGCCGAACAGGATCACCTTCCCGCGCATCTCCCGCGGCAGGGCCGATGCGACCATGCCGACGACGATGGCGTTGTCGCCGGAGAGCACCAGATTGATGATGGTGACTTGGCCCAGGGCCAGGAGATCCTGGGACCAGACATTCCAGTCGAGCATCGGGTTCACTTACCGCCTGGTTTGGTCGTCATCTGCTTTCGTTCGCGGCGCCGCGCATGGAGGATGGGCTCGGTATAGCCGTTCGGCTGTTCGCGGCCGCGGAACACGAGGTCTTCCGCGGTCTTGAAGGCGACGCCGTCGAATTTCGGCGCCATCGGGGTGTAGTGCGGGTCGGCGGCGTTCTGCCGATCGACGACCTCCGCCATCCGGCGCAGCGTGCCGCGCACCTGGTCCTCGTTCACCACGCCGTGTCGCAGCCAGTTCGCGATGTGCTGGCAGGAGATGCGCAGCGTCGCGCGATCCTCCATCAGCTCGACGCCCGCCACGTCGGGCACCCGCGAGCAGCCGACGCCCTGGTCGATCCAGCGGACGACGTAACCGAGGATTCCCTGGCAGTTGTTGTCGATCTCGTTCTGGATCTCGCTCGCCGACCAGTTCGCGCTGCTCAGCGGAATGGTCAGGATGTCCTCAAGCGCGGCCGGTCGCCGCGCCTTCAGGCTCTCCTGCCGTTCGAACACGGAGACTTGGTGATAGTGCGTCGCGTGGAGCGTCGCCGCCGTCGGTGAGGGAACCCAGGCCGTGTTGGCGCCCGACATCGGATGCGCGATCTTCTGCGCCAGCATCGCCGCCATGTTGTTCGGCTGCGCCCACATCCCCTTCCCGATCTGGGCGCGGTGCGGAAATCCGGCGGCCAGGCCGATATCGACATTCCGATCCTCGTAGGCCTTGATCCAGACCGCCGACTTCATGTCGTTCTTGCGCACGACGGGCCCGGCTTCCATCGACGTATGGATCTCGTCGCCGGTCCGGTCGAGGAAGCCGGTATTGATGAAGACCACCCGGTCGGCCGCCGCCTCGATGCAGGCCGCGAGATTGACCGTGGTTCGCCGCTCCTCGTCCATGATTCCGATCTTGATCGTGCGCGGCGGGAGCTGGGCCAGCCGTTCCGCGCGCGCCAGGATCTCGACCGCGAAAGCGGTCTCTTCCGGCCCGTGCAGCTTCGGCTTCACGACGTAGATCGAGCCCGTGCGGCTGTTGCGCAGCGGCTTGCCGGCGTCGGCGTCCTGCCGGCCGATCAGTGCGGTGATCGCCGCATCGAGGAAGCCTTCGGGCACATCCTGCCCGTCCAGCCTGACGGCGTCGGTCGTCATGTGAAGGCCGACGTTGCGGATCAGCATGAGCGCCCGCCCCGGCAGGATCAGCGCGGTCCCGTCCGGCCGCCGGAATTCGCGATCCGGATTGAGCCGGCGCTCCACCTCTCTGCCGGCTTTCATGAGCGTCGCTTTCAGCGTTCCGTTCATCAGGCCGAGCCAGTTCCGATAGATCTCGACCTTGTCGGCGGCATCGACCGCGGCGACGCTGTCCTCCATGTCCATGATGGCGGTCACCGCGGATTCCATCTGCACGTCGGCGACGCCCGCCGGGTCCGCGCCGCCGATGCGGCTGGAGCGATCGATCACGATCTCGACATGGAGCCCGTTGTTCTTCAGCAGGATCGATGCGGGCCCATTCGGATCGCCGCGATAGCCGGCAAACCGCGCGCCATCTTGGAGCCCGGTCGTCGCGCCGCTCGTCAGCGCGACGCCCAGCACGCCGCCGTCGATCGCGTAGCGCACCACATCCGCGTGACTCCCTTCGCGCAGCGGCGCGATCTGGTCGAGGAACGCCTTGGCGCGGGCGACCACCGCCTTGGCGCGCTGCGGATCGAGCCCGCCATTCGCGACCTTCTCGCCCTCGAATGGGATCGCGTCGGTGCCATAGAGGGCGTCGTAGAGGCTGCCCCACCGCGCATTGGCCGCGTTGAGCGCATAGCGCGCGTTCGACAGGGGGACGACGAGCTGCGGCCCGGGGATCTCGGCGATCTCGGCATCGACATTGGAAACCGTGATCGCCACCGGCCCCGGATCGGGCGCGATGTATCCGATGGATTCGAGGAACCGCCGATAGGCGGCAAGGTCGGCCGGGCGTCCCGGATGGTCGCGATGCCATTGGTCGATCTGCGCCTGCAGCCGGTCGCGCTGCTCCAGGAGCGCGCGGTTTCGCGGCATCAGGTCGCGGAGCATGGCGGCGAAGCCGTCCCAGAAGGCGCCCGGATCGATGCCGGTGCCGGCCATCGCCTCCTCATTGACGAAGCGGTAGAGACCATCGTCGATATCAAGTCCGTTGCGTCGCATTTTCAAATCCCGCGATGCTGCAAATGCCCGGCCGTGCGCTCGATCGCGTCGGGCCCGAGCTCATCGATCGAGTTCAGGCCGAGGAGCGCCATGTTCCGGTCGATTTCGGCGGAGAGCAGCCGGATCGCGTGACGCACGCCGGCGTCTCCCGCGATGGCTGCGGCGTACAAGAACGGGCGCCCGACGAAGACGAAGCTCGCTCCGAGCGCCAAGGCCTTCAGCACGTCGGCGCCGCGGCGGACGCCGCCGTCCAGCATGACGGGGAGGCCGGCCACGGCATCGACGATGCGCGGCAGCACGCGCAAAGGCGCGATCGCCCCGTCGAGCTGGCGCCCGCCGTGATTCGACACGACCACGCCGTCGGCGCCGTTCTCCCTGGCGAGGCGGGCGTCGTCGGGATGCAGGATGCCTTTGATCAGCAGCTTGCCCTTCCATTGCCGGCGGATCAGCGCGAAATGCTTCCAGTTCAGATGGTCGCGCTGCCCTAGGTCGCGCAAGGCATGGCGCGACATGACCGGTGCGCCGCGGTTTGCGGTGGCGTTCTCGAAATGCGGCATTCCGTGCTGGACGATCGTGCGCAGGAAAGTGCCGATGCTCCATCGCGGCCGCACCGCGCCGTCCAGGAAGAGCCGCAGGCTGGGGCGGAGCGGCGTACGAAAGCCGGAACGGATGTTGTTCTCGCGATTGGCGCTCGCCGCCACATCGACGGTGATCATCAGCGTGTCGAAGCCCGCGGCGGCGACGCGGGCGATCAGCGGCCCGGCGCGCGCCGGATCGCCGGGCAGGTAGGCCTGAAACCAGGTCCCCGGAGCGACCGCGGCGACCTCCTCGAGCCTGATCAGGGACGAGCCGCTCATGACCAGGGGGATCCCGGCCGCCGCGGCGCTCGTGGCGAGGACGAGGTCCGCGCGATAGGCGACGATCGCACCGGTCCCCATCGGCGCGATGCCGAAGGGCGCCGCATAGCTGCGGCCCAGCAGGTTCACTTTCTGGGAACGCTTCGAGACGTCGTTGAGGACGCGCGGAAGAAAGGCGAATTCGGCGAAAGCGGCGCGGTTGTCCCGCAACGAGGCGCCGGTCTCGGCGGCACCCGATACGAAGCCGAAGATCGGCCGCGGCAGGAACCCGCGTGCCGCCTCCTCGAAATCATCGAGGCTGAGGATGTTCTTCAGGCGTCGTGGGGATCCGGTTCCGGCGCTCATGTCGGCCAGACGACATTGACCAGCGGTTCCCCCCGCTTCAGTCGCGCCGCGTTGGCATTGATCAGTTCCGCCAGGAGCCGGTCTCCGTCACCGCCCAGTCCGCCGAGATGCGGCGTCAGGACGGTCCGGGGACATCGCCAGAGCGGACTCGTTTCGGCGAGCGGCTCCTTGGCAAAGACGTCGAGGCCCGCGCCACCCAGCTTTCCCGCTTCCAAGGCACGGGCCAGCGCCGCTTCGTCGATCAGCTCGCCGCGTCCCACATTGACGATGACGGCATCGGGCTTCATGCGGCCGAGCCGCGCGGCGTCGATGATGTGCCGCGTCCCATCCGCCAGCGGCAATGCGAGCAGCACCGCATCGGCGGTCGGCAGAACCCGGTCCAGCTCGCCGAGCGGGAGAATGACCGTCGCCGGCGGCGGACCCTTCCCGCTGCGCGTAACCGCGATCACTTCGGCGTCGAACGCCGCGAGCTTCGCCGCAAGGCTGCGTCCGATGGCGCCATAGCCCAGGCAGATGACCCGCTTCCCGGCGAGCGAGCGGACGGTGGGCGCAAGATCCCGGCTGGCCCAGCGGCTCGATCGCTGCCCGTCCATCGCGCCCGGAAGGTTCCGCAGCACCGCGAGCAGCAGCAGCATCGCGTGCTCCGCCACGGTCGGCGCCTTCAATCCGGCGGGGTTGGTCACGATGATGCCGCGCCGGGGCGGATGCGCGATCAGGGCCTCGAATCCGATCGATGTCGTCTGGATCCATCGCAGGCCCGCGGCGGCGTTGAGGATCTCCGCGACCGCTTCGTTGTAGGTCGAGTTGCTGACCAGCGCCGCTTCCGCGCCGGCCGCCTTCTCGCGCAATTCCTCGAGGCTGCGGGTATCCGCGAATTCCACTTCATCGGACGCGGCGAGCCTGGCCGCGAGTTCACCGAGATTCGGGTTGATGAAGCCGACCATTCTCATGCCAGGCACTCTCGACACGGTGGGAACGCCGCCCGGCGGCGCGGTTCATACAAATCCGGGCCCCTCCAGGACCGGATGCGCCTTGATGAAGGCTTCATCGACCTCGAGGCCGAGGCCGGGTTTGTCCGAGGCGCGGACACATCCGTCGGCGCCGATCGTGTAGGCATCGCCGACGATGGGTCCGTTGCGCAGCGGGTTGTAGCCCTCGCTCGATTCGAAATAGCCGCCATTCTCGATCGCCGAAAGGATGTGGATGCCCGCCATGAGGTCGAGACCGGTGACACCGCCATGGGGGTGGATCTGTATCTTGTAAGCCGAGGCATGGGCTGCAATGCGCATGATCTCGGTCACGCCGCCGCACTTGCCGACATCGGGCTGCAGGATCTGGACATGCCCGGCCTCGATATGCGGGACGAATTCGAAACGGGTATAGGTATTCTCGCCCAGCGCCAGCGGCGTCCGGCTGAAGCCGGAGGCGATCTGGTAGGACCGCATGTCGTGCTGCGGGAACGGCTCCTCCAGCCAGGTGATGTCCAGGGCTTCGAGCGCCGGCATCACGTATCGGGCGTCGTCCAGCGAATAGGCGGTGTTTGCATCGGTCAGGACGACGAGATCGGGAAACGCCTTGCGGACCGCCTCCAGCCGGGCGACGTCCTGCTTCCGGCCTTGGCCCAGCCTGATCTTCAGCGCGCGATAGCCCATGCCCACGAAGCCGCGGACCTCCTCGACCGTCGCTTCCGGCGTGTTGAATCCCAGCGATCCGCCGCCGCCGGCATAGGCCGGCACGGCGCGCGCGCTGCCGCCGAGCAGCTTGTAGATCGGCCAGCCCACCGCCTTGCCGCGGGCGTCCCACAGCGCCATGTCGATGCCGCTCAGCGCGATCACCGACCCGGCGCCCATCCCGTGCGAGCCGATCTGCGCGCGATAGACCTTGCTCCACACGCCGGTCGTGTCGGTCGCGTCCATGCCCTTCACCAGGTCGCGCATCGTCGTGTTGATCAGGTTGGCGACGCTGCCTGGATTCCGCGCGTGATGCGACTCGCCGTAGCCGATGATCCCGTCCTCGGTCGTGACCTTCACGATGACCGCGTCGCGCTTCACCATCCGGCCGATGCCGACCGTGTTGCTGCGCTCCGGCGGGATCTTCACCGAGATGGGAAAGGCTTCGACATCGACGATACGCATATGCGGTTCCTCTGGATCCTCAATCGGCTGGACTACTCGGCTTCCTCGAGGCCGCGCATGCGGTCGCGGATCAGCGGCCAGGTCAGGCAGAGCAAAGCGATCGCGAACAGCACGATGCAGATCGGCCGGGTGAAGAAGATCCCGGGCGAGCCCATCGAGATGACCAGCGATTGGCGGAGCGAGTATTCCGCGCTCTGTCCCAGCACCAGTGCGATCACCAGGGGCGCTGCCGGTATGCCCGCCGATTTGAAGGCGTAGCCCAAGGCGGTGAAGATCACCATGATCCACACCTCCCACATCGAGTTGTCGATGCTGTAGACGCCGACCACGCAGATGCAGGCGACGATCACCGGCATGACCTGGCGCCCGACGCGGAGCAGCCAGATGAACAGCGGCACCAGCAGGATGTTCTGCGCCAGCAGCATGACGTTGCCGACATACATGCTGGCGATCAGGCCCCAGGTCACGTCGGCATGCTCGGTCATCATCCGGGGCCCCGGCTGGATGCCGAGGAGGACGAAGGCGCCGATCAGCACCGCCGTGGTCGATGAACCGGGGATGCCCAGGGTCAGCAGCGGGACGAAGGCGCCCGAGCTCGCGGAATTGTTGGCCGATTCCGGGCCGGCAACGCCTTCGATCATGCCGGTGCCGAACTTCTCGGGCGTCTTCGACAGCCGGCGTTCCAGGCCGTAGGACAGGAACGAGGCGATGGTGGCGCCGGCGCCGGGCAGGATGCCGACGAAGAAGCCCAGCAGCCCGCCGCGGAACATCGCACCGACGCTCCGGCGGAAGTCGGCCCAGGTCAGGAACACGTCCCGCACCCGGATCTTCTGGGTCGGCGTCTCGACGAACTCGGAGGGATTGATGAGGTCGTGGATCACCTCGGCCATGCCGAACATGCCGACGACCGCCGGGATGAAGCCGACGCCGTCGACCAGATCCGTGCTGCCCCAGGTGAGACGCGTGGCGCCGGAGACCACGTCCTGCCCGACCGTCGAGAGCAGCAGGCCCAGGAACAGCGCCAGGAAGCATTTGATCAGGTTCCCGCGCGCCAGCGACGACACCATCACGAAGGCGAGGATCATGACTGCGAAATATTCCGGCGGGCCGAAATCCAGGGCGAACTTGCTCAACGGAACGGCGACCAGGGTCAGGAAGATCAGGCCCATCGTGCCGGCGATGAAGGAGCCGATCGCCGCGACACCGAGCGCGGCGCCGCCGCGCCCCTGACGCGCCATCGGATAGCCGTCATAGGTGGTGACCACCGAGGCGCTCTCGCCCGGGACATTCAGCAGGACCGATGTGATCGTTCCGCCGTACATGGCGCCGTAATAGATGCCGGCCAGCGAGACCAGTGCGACCAGCGGATCGGAGCCATAGGTGAGCGGCAGCAGCACGGCGATGGCGGCGCTTGGGCCGAGGCCCGGAAGGACGCCGACCAGCGTCCCCGCGAAAGTGCCGGCAAAGCACATCACCAGGAGCCACGGGTCCCACATCCGCTCGAACCCGGCGCCGAGGAGACTCAGCATTTGCATTGCGTCTATTCCTTGCTTCGCTTAGCCGAACAACAGCCCAGGCTCGAGCTGAACCTCGAGCAGGTGGTCGAAGGCGTAGTAGAGGCCGCCGCCCCAGAGCAGCGAGAACACCGCCGCCTTCAGCAGGCTGAGGCGCATCACCAGGCAGAGATGCAGGAACGAGAAGATGATCAGGCTCGGCAGGAATCCGATGAAGAAAATCAGGACGACGAACAGGATGAGCAGGCTGAAGGTGACGATGCCGGCGCGATAGTTCCGGCCGGGCTCGTCCATCTTCTCGTCCGGACGTTCCGGCGGCGCCTTTTCCTTGGGCGAGGCGGTGAGGCCCAGCAGCACCGCGAAGATCAGCAGGCCCACGCCATAGATGAGCGGCATGGCCCCGGGGCCGAGCGTGAATTCCTCGTAGATCGAAAGCTGCATCGCCTGGGTGAGCTCGGCGATGGCGAAGACGCCGAGCAGCAGCGCGACGAACCGCTCGATGTCGAGTGCCCTAATCTTTTCCAGCATGGTCGAGCCCGCATTATGCGGCGGGCGGCAGCCGTCTAAGGCCGCCGCCCGCCCCTGGATGGACCTGTCACTTCGGGAAGACGGTCTTGATGAAATCGATCTGCTGCTTGACCGTCGCAGCGACCTCATCGCCCGGTATGTAATGCACCGCCTGCGAGAGCTTCTTGGCGGCCGCCAGATAGTCCGGATCGGCCGCCGCGGTCTTGATGGCATCGCGCAGCTTGGCGACGATCGCCGGATCGGCCCCGGCCGGCATGATGAAGCCGCGGCTGGAGCCGTTCACCGCCAGCGGGAAGCCCTGCTCCTTGAAGGTCGGGACATCCGGAAGCAGCGGGTTGCGCTCGTCGCCGCCGACGCCCATCGGCCGCATGCTGCCGTCCTGCATGTACGGGACGATCTCGCTGACCGCCATGCCCATCGCATCGATGTGCCCGCCGAGCAGCGCCGACACCGCGTCCGGGGAACCTTCGAAGTTCACCACGCGGAACTTCGCGCCCGCGGTCTGCCCGACCGCCAAGGCGGTCAGGCCGTCGAGGCTGGCGACGCCGGTCGCGCCGTAGGAGAGGCCGCTGGGATGGTCCTTGAGATAGGCGACCATCTCCTTCAGGTCCTTGTAGGGACTGGCCTTGGCCACCGAGATCACGTTCGGCTCATAGATCATGTTGCCGAGGAAGGTGTACTTCTCCAGCGGATCGAAGGCCATGCCGCCGGTGGCATAGATGCCGCTGATCGCCGGATAGTTCACGCTGCCCAAAGTGTAGCCGTCGGGCTTCGACTTCTCGAGGGCGTTGAAGGCGATCGCACCGCCGGCGCCGGGCCGGTTGTCGACCACGATCGGCACTTTGAGGATCTTCTGCAGCGCCGGAAGAATCGTGCGAATGTTGACGTCGACGGCGCTTCCCGGGGGAAATCCTACGATGACTTCGATCGGCCGGGACGGATAGTCATCGGCCATCGCCGGCGCGGCCGCCGCCATCAGAAGGCCGGCGCAAGCCGCTAATACGCGAACGCTATTCCGTATCATGGTCTCCTCCCGTTTGTTCTTGCAGTCGCCCTGCGCCACTGCAGCACCTCGTTGGAGTGCTATGAATAATGAATTACGAAATCGGCCAAAGTGTCAACATAATTCGCCGGCGCGAGGGACCTATGGCCCCGCCCCAGCGCCTCCGGACAGCCGGTCGGATCGGCATCTCCCCGCAACGATCCGCCTTATTTCACGCAGGCCGGAGAGCACGGAAGCATCCGCACCGGCGACCTTGAGCGATGCGCGCTTGACATGATAATGAATTCATAATCTAGTTTTCCGCAAAAATGCAGACAGGAAGTTGTTTAGGGGTCATTCATGCGTATCGCGGGGCGGCATTTTCTGCAGATTCCAGGACCGACCAACGTCCCCGATCGCATCTTGCGGGCGATGGACCGGCCGACGATCGATCACCGCAGTCAGGAGTTCGGCCGGCTCGGGCGCCGCGTGCTCGATGGCATCGCCACGATCTTCCAGACCAAGGGGCCGGTCGTGATCTACCCGGCCTCCGGCACCGGCGCATGGGAGGCCGCCCTGGTGAACACGCTCTCGCCGAGCGACCAGGTGCTGATGTACGAGACCGGCCATTTCGCCATGCTCTGGCGCAAGCTCGCGCAGCGTCTCGGGCTGGATGCCGAGCTGATCCAGGGCGATTGGCGCTCGGGCGTCGATGCGGCTGCCATCGAAACGCGCCTGCGCGAGGATGCCGGCCATAAGATCAAGGCGGTCTGCGTCGTTCACAACGAGACCTCGACCGGCTGCACCAGCGACATCCTCGGCGTGCGCCGGGCGATCGATTCCGCCAGGCATCCCGCGCTCCTGATGGTCGATACCATCTCCTCGCTCGCATCGATCGAGTACAAGCACGATGCCTGGGGCGTCGACGTCACGGTGGGCGGATCGCAAAAGGGTCTGATGCTGCCGCCCGGCCTCTCCTTCAATGCCGTTGGACCGAAGGCCCTCGCGGCATCCCGGCAGGCGCGGCTTCCCCGCTCGTTCTGGGACTGGGACGAGATGCTGACCGCCAACGCGAAGGGATTCTTTCCGTATACGCCGGCGACCAACCTGCTCTACGGCCTGGACGAGGCCATCGCCATGCTGCATGAGGAAGGCCTCGACCATGTCTTCGCGCGCCATGCGCGGCATGCCGAGGCGACGCGGCGCGCGATCTCGGCCTGGGGCCTGGAAGTCTTCTGCTCCGACCCGAGGGGCTACTCGAATTCATTGACCGCCGTGCTGATGCCCGACGGGCATGGCGCCGACCGTTTCCGCCAGATCGTCCTCGACCATTTCGACATGTCGCTGGGCAGCGGCTTGTCGAAGATCGCCGACCGCGTGTTCCGGATCGGTCATCTCGGCGATTTCAACGACCTGACGATGATCGGCACGCTTGCCGGCGTAGAGATGGGATTGGAGCTCGCCGGCGTCCCGTCTCGCGGGGGAGGAACCCAGGCGGCCATGGACTTCCTGGCGCAGTCCGCCAAGAGCGCACGAGCCGATCGTGGCGAGCGGGCCTAGATCGAAGGCGCGGAAACTCCAGACGCGCGGACGGACCGGTTCGGCGAACCGGCACCGCCTTGCCGGCGCTCACCCAATACCGCCGCCGCCGATGCCGGGTCCGGGCGCGCCGGACATGATGTGATGCGTGCCGTCGAGCGTCGCACGCGCAATGCGCAAGACTCATGGAAAAGCCGCCGGCTGGACGACCCGGCCGGCGGCTTTCCGATCGCTGGTCCCGCGCTCCGGCTCGGCCCGCGTCCGAGCCGGATGGCGCCGGGCGGCTTGGGTTCAGGCGTTCACTTTGACGCGCTCGAACGGGCTGTTCCGCAGGCCCTTCTGCTTCACGAAGATCGATTCGCCCGGTTGCGTGTGGCGCGGAAGCGGCAGGCGTACCGGCACGTTCGTCATGCGCGGCTCGACGGTCGGCTCGCCGACCAGGAGCTCCTTGTTGAACTTCTCGAAATCGATCTTCTCGCAGATCGGCCAGGCATCGCCGGCGCGCGCCGTGATGAAGAGCAGCCGGCGATAGCGGTTCGAGAGATTCGACGCCGAGCCGTGCAGGGTCCGGGCGTGATGGATCGTGATGTCGCCGGCCTTGCCGGTCAGCGGGACGGCCCGCTTGAACGCTTCCCCTCCTTCGGCATCGGTCACGGCGCCGGCGAAGTAGCCGTCCTGATGGTGATCGTAGATCTTGCCCTTGTGGCTGCCCGGGACGACCAGCAGCGGCCCATTCTCCATATCGACATCGTCGAGCATGATCGCGAGCACGCAGACATCGTCGTTGGTATGGGGATAGAAAGCCCAATCCTGGTGCCACTCCACCGGCTCGCCGCCGCCGCCCGGCTTCAGATTCATCTTCAGGCCCTTGTGCCGCACCGATGGCCCGAGGAGCTGCTGCAGCACCTTGATCAGCGCCGGATGGCGGAACATCGCCTCGTAGATCGGATGGCGCTGCTCCGGATGCATCAGGCGGCGCAGGCGCGGCCGTTCCGCGGTATGGCCGTCTTCGAGATCGAAGACCTCGTTGCTCGCCTTCACGCTCCGCGACTGCTCGATGAAGTCGTCGGTCACCCTCTGCAGGGTGTCGATCTCTTCCTGCTTCAGCACGTTGGATGCGCGCACATAGCCGTTGTCGCGATAGAACTGCACTTGCTCCGGCGTCAGCATCGATTTCACTCCCAGGTTTGGACGCGGCCGTCTCGGCGGCCGCTCATTGATTCACGGGAAGGGCGGCGCAGCGCGACGCGGCCGGCTCGGCACCTTCGCCTCGCCAATAATCTAGGCGCCGCAACTCCATGATCCAACGTTCAAAATGGACATAGCGATATCCACGCCATGAATTTGAGCACGATCGACATCAGGCTATTGCTGGTATTCGAGGCGCTGATGCGCGAGCGCAGCGTTTCACGCGCCGCCCAGGATGTCGGAATGTCCCAGCCGGCGGTCAGCCGCGCGCTCACCAGCCTGCGCGAGATGCTGAAGGACGAGCTCTTCGTCCGCTCGCCGGGCGGCATGCTGCCGACCGCCCAGGCGCGCGATCTGGCGCCGTCGATCCGTGAGGTGCTGGCCCGGCTGCAGGCGATTTTCGAGCCTGCGGCCTTCGTTCCGACCACCTCGACGCGCACCTTCCGGCTGGCCGTCAGCGACCATTGCGCGGCGCTCGTCCTGCCCACATTGAACGAGCGCGTCCGAAACGAGGCGCCCGCCGTCAAGCTGCGGATTCGCCCGCGGCGTCACGTGGCCGTGGTCGGCGAGCTCGACATGGGTGAGATCGACTTTGCGCTGGGGATCGCCCTCGACCTGCCGTCGCGGATCAGCCAGGTCACGCTTTTTTCGGAGCCCTATGTCTGTGTCATGCGGCCCGACCATCCGCTCGCTGGGCGACCGCTGCGTCGCGAGGATTATCTCGCCGCCGAGCATATCGCCGTCACGCATATGGGCGAGCCGATCCAGGCGCTGGACGTCCAGCTTCGCACCACCGGCGAGAAACGCCGGGTGGTCCTGACCGCGAACCAGGCCCTGCTCGCCCCGGAGATTCTGCGACGGTCGAACCTGATCCTGACCACCCATCTCAACCTCGCCCGGCGACTGCCGGCCTTTGCCGGTCTGCATCTGGCGCCCCTGCCCATCGCGATCGATCCGCTCCGCGTCCGGCTCTATTGGCACCGCGACCTGACGAGAAACCCCGCGCACGAATGGCTTCGCCGGATGATTGTGGACATCTGCGCCGACTTTGCGTCCGGCGAACCGCCCAAGAAGGCGCGTCCCCGGCGAGTCTCCTGACGCGGCCGCACCTGGACCGGACTGCGTCATCCTTTCATATAATCATGAATTACAAGGCAATTTAGGCTTTCCGCGTCAATATCTGGGGGTAGGCCGGTTGATTGGCGGCCGGGATTCGAATAAGAAATGCAAATTGGCGGCCGGGGTGTCCCAGCCGTAACGGCGCCAGGCGTCGGAGGCGTGATCACGAGATGGACCAGCGGAACGAACTGCTTACACCGGCCGGCGCGGAAAAAGTCGGCGCCATGGGCGACCAGATTGTGCGCCGCACCCTCCACTACGACGTCCTCGAGCGTCTCCGGCAGATGATCTTCGACGGCGAGCTGCCGGCCGGCTCGAAGGTGCGCGAGAACGACTTATGCGAGCGCTTCGGCGTTTCGCGCACGCCGATGCGCGAGGCCTTGAAGGTGCTGGCCAATGAAGGGCTGGTCCTGCTGACCCCGAACCGGGGCGCGGTGATCTCCGAGCTGACCCTCCAGGACCTGGAAGATGCGTTTCCGGTCATGGGTGCGTTGGAAGCCTTGGCGGGCGAGCTCGCCTGCCTTCACATCACCGACCAGGAGATCGCCGAGATCCGCGAGCTGCAGGACCGCATGGTCGCGCATTACGAAAAGCGGGAGCTGGCGCCCTATTTCGAGATCAACCAGGAGATCCATCTCCGGATCTTCCAGGCGGCGCGCAACAAGTCGCTCAGCGCGATGGCCAAGAGCCTCGGCGATCGGCTGCGGCGTGCGCGCTACATGGCCAACATGTCCACCACGCGGTGGGCGCAGGCCTTGTCCGAGCATGCCGACATTCTCGAAGCGCTCGAGAAGCGCGACGGAAAGCGCCTCGGCGAGCTGATGAAGCATCACCTGGCGCATAAGCTCGATACTGTCCGGATGGTGCTGCGGAGCCACCAGGCCTAGCCCGACCGGCCGCGCGCAGCGAATGTGGGTTGCGTAGGAACGAAAAGGGAACTATAGTGTCTCCTATGTCGTGCGATGCGCCGGGCATCCGACATAGTTCCAACCTTGACCGGGCCTTTACGAGATCAAGAAAGCGGATTGAGTCCGCGCCCGTCCTGTTTTTCGTGTATTTGCCAGGGCTTGGCGCAGTTTGACGGGGCCTGGAAAAGGCCTCTGCCGTAAAGGCGACCGGGCGTTGGCGGCGATCGAAAGATGGCTGGCGTCGGGAAAATGATGCTTTAAACATCATATTTCAGATGCTAAAGATAACAAGTCTAGCTCCAGTCATCTAAACTCATGGATCAACGATGATCACGGCGGGCCAGCTCCGCGCGGCGCGCGCTCTGCTCAGCATCGATCAAAAGAAGCTGGCCGAGTTGTGCAGCCTCTCGGTGCCGACGATCCAGCGCATGGAGACCAGCGAGGGCGTCATCCGTGGAAATGTCGATTCCTTGATGAAGCTCGTCTCGGCCCTGAACGAGGCCGGGATCGAGCTCATTGGCGAGGGTGCGGTGAGCCAGGACGGCGGACGCGGGGTGCGTCTCAGAAAGGGCAGCTGAGGAGCACCCATTGTGAAGCGATCGAATGCGGCGGGATGGTCGGCGATATGCCGGTGATCGTTTCACTGTGGTCGGTCGCGGCCTTCCTCGCGCTTTCGCCGGTCGCGATCGCACTGGCGCGCCGGCCGCTGGGAACGCCGGTCGTCTACACCGGATGCCTTCTGGTTTCGGTCTTGCTCTTCCTGCAGGCAAGCGGCGCATTGCTGGCCGATGCGCCCGCGGCGAGCACGATCCTGCCGCTCGGCCTGCCATGGATCGGCATGCATTTCAGGCTCGATGCGCTTTCGACCTTCTTCCAGGCCGTCGTCAATCTCGGCGGCGCGGCGGCCAGCCTCTATGCGCTCGGCTATGGCCGGCATGAGGCCGCCCCGCATCGCGTGCTTCCGTTCTATCCGGTCTTTCTCGCGGCGATGAACCTCGTGCTCATGGCCGACGATGCCTTCTCGTTCCTGCTGTCCTGGGAGGCGATGTCGCTGGCCTCCTGGGCGCTTGTGATGGCCCATCACCGCGTCCCCGAAAACGCGCGCGCCGGCTACGTCTACATCCTGATGGCCAGCGGCGGGACGACGGCGCTCCTGCTTGCATTCGGCCTTCTCGCCGGCGCCGATGGCGGCTACGCGTTCGATACGATCCGCGCGAATCATCCGCACGGCATTTTCGCGATCCTCATCCTCTGCCTGGCCTTGATCGGGGCCGGCTCGAAAGCGGGCATCGTGCCGCTGCATGTCTGGCTGCCGCTCGCCCATCCCGCGGCGCCGAGCCATGTCTCGGGCCTGATGAGCGGCGTCATGACCAAGGTTGCGGTCTACGGCTTCATCCGGATCGTGTTCGAGCTGCTGGGGCCGCCGGATTGGTGGGTCGGGCTCCTGGTCCTGGCGGTCGGCGCGGCGACCGCCGTGCTGGGCGTGCTCTATGCCATCGTCCAGACCGATCTGAAGCGGGTGCTCGCCTACAGCACGATCGAGAATATCGGCTTCATCTTCATCGGGCTCGGCCTCGCCTTGGCGTTTCAGGCCAACCAGATGGCCGCCGCCGCGGCGCTCGCCTTCACGGCCGCATTGTTTCACGCCTTCAACCACATGCTCTACAAGAGCCTCCTCTTCTTCGGCGCGGGCGCAGTGCTGACCGCCACGGGCGAGCGCGATATGGAGCAGCTCGGCGGGCTCATCCATCGGATGCCGCAGACGGCCATAGCCTGCCTCGCGGGCGCGATCGCGATCGCCGCCCTGCCGCCGCTCAATGGCTTCGTCTCGGAATGGCTGATCCTGCAGGCCGTGCTCGAAAGCCCCGATCTGCCGCAATGGGGCCTGAAGATCTTCATCCCCGCCGCCGGCGCGACGCTGGCACTCGCGACGGCGCTCGCCGCCATGTGCTTCGTCCGCGCCTTCGGCATCACCTTCCTCGGGCGCCCGCGCTCGGCGGCCGCCGCCCAGGCCAAGGAGGTGGACAGCTTCTCGCGCCTGGCGATGCTGGGCCTGGCCGGCCTCTGCCTTCTGGTCGGCATCCTTCCCGGTCCGGTCATCGACGCCTTCGCGCCGGTGACGCGTGCGATCGTCGGAACGGCGATGTCGCCGCAGACCGGCGCGCCATGGCTCTCCATCATCCCGATCGCGGAAGGCCGGAGCTCCTACGACGGGTTCCTGGTCTTCATCTTCATGGCGATCTCCGGTCTCCTCGCCACCATCGGCATCCATCGGCTGGCCTCGCGCAAGCTTCGCCGCGCGCCGGCCTGGGATTGCGGCTTTCCCGACCCGAGTCCGCTGACGCAGTACACCGCCGGCGGCTTCGCCCAGCCGATCCGGCGCGTGTTCGGCCGTTTCGCCTTCAATGCGCACGAGGAGGTGGCGATGCCCTCGCCCGGCGATCCCGCGCCGGCGCGCCTGCGGGTTGATCTGCACGACATCGTCTGGGACACGGTCTACGCGCCGATCTCCGGCGTCGTCGAGGTCGTCGCGGATCGGATCAACGCACTGCAGTTCCTCACCATCCGGCGCTATCTCAGCTTCGTCTTCTTCTCGCTGATCGCGCTGCTCCTGGCGCTCGCCGTATGGTCCTGATCTCCGGTCTCATCGTTCAAGGCGTCCAGATGCTGCTGGTGCTGCTGCTGGCACCGCTCCTGACCGGCCTGATCCGAAAGATAAAGGCCCGGCTCCTCAGGCGGCAGGGACCGGCGCTGATCCAGCCCTATCGCGACCTCCTCCGCCTTCTGCGCAAGGAGGCGGTCGTTGCCGAGAATGCCTCCTGGATCTTCCGCGTCGCGCCCTACGCGGTCTTTGCCTCGACTTGGGTGGCCGCGGCTTTGGTGCCGACATTCGCCACCGGCCTGATGTTCAGCTGGTCGGCCGACCTCATCGCGATCGTGGCGCTGCTGGGCTTCGGCCGCTTCGTCTTGGCGCTTGCCGGGATGGATATCGGAACCAGCTTCGGCGGGATCGGCGCGAGTCGCGAGATGATGATCGCGGCGCTCGCCGAGCCGGCGATGATGATGATCGTCTTCACCCTCGCCCTGGTCGCGCACTCGACCCAGCTCTCGACCGTGGCGAGCCTCTTCCTCACATCGCATGTCGGCCTGCGCGTGTCGCTGGGGCTGGCGCTGATCGCGCTCGTCATCGTCGCCATCGCGGAGAATGCGCGGATCCCGGTCGACAACCCCGCAACGCATCTGGAGCTCACCATGGTGCACGAGGCCATGGTGCTGGAATATTCCGGCCGGCACCTCGCTTTGATCGAGCTCGCCGCCTCGGTCCGGCTCCTGCTTTATGTCTCCCTGATCGCCTGCATCTTCCTGCCCTGGGGACTCACCGACCAGGAGGCCCGCTGGGATGCCTATGCGATCGGCGCGGGCGCCTATGTCGCGAAACTCGCAGCCGGCGGCATCGCCCTCGCCGTCTTCGAGACCAGCATCGCGAAGATGCGCGTCTTCCGCGTCCCCGAGTTTCTCGGCGCCGCGCTGATGCTCGGTCTCCTCGGCACCCTTCTGCTCTTCGTATCGAATGGCCTCTGATGCATAGCCTCAGTTTCGACATCGCGCATCTCCTGGCCGGCAGCCTGGTCCTGGTCAGCTTCGTGATGCTCTACCAGGATCGGCTCTATGCGCTGCTCAATGTCTACGCGCTCCATGCCACGGTGCTCGTGCTTTCGGTGGCCTGGCAGGCCCATGTCCAGGATGCGCCCCATCTCTACATCACGGCCGCGATCTCGTTGCTCTTCAAGGCCATCATCATCCCCATCGCGCTGCATCGGATGATCAAGAACCTCGGCATCCACCGCGAGATCGAGACCGTCGTCGGGATCGGGCCCACCATGCTCGCCGGCATGGGACTCGTCGCGCTCTCCATGGTCGTCATGCTGCGCGTGACGCCCGGTGCCGATTCGCTCGCCCGCGAGGACCTCGCTTTCGCGCTGTCGGTTCTGCTCATCGGGCTGCTGATGATGGTGACGCGGCGCAACGCGGTCAGTCAGGTCGTCGGCTTCATGTCGCTGGAAAACGGCCTGGTCCTTGCCGCGACCGGGGCCAAGGGCATGCCGCTGGTCGTGGAGATCAGCGTCGCCTTCTCGGTCCTGATCGCCTTCATCGTGATCGGCATCTTCCTGTTCCGAATCCGCGAGCGCTTCGACACCGTCGATGTGCGCGCACTCGACCAGCATCGTGGAGAGCGGCGATGAACATTCTCCACATCGACGCCGTCAGATGGGTGCTGTTGATACCTGCCGGCGCCGCCGTCGTGCTCGCCTTCCTGCCGAACTATCGCCTGTCCGCGCGGCTGAACGTCGCCGCGAGCTGCGCCGCCCTGCTGGTGTCGCTTTCCATGTTGGGAAACAGGATCGCGCCGGAACCCTACTTCCAGATCGACGACCTCAATATCGTCTTCATCATTCTCAACAACTTCGTCGGATTCACGACCAGCGTCTTCAGCGCGACCTATATCGGCCATGAGCTGGAAACCGGCCGCCTGACGCCGAACCACCTGCGATTCTACCATGCCATGTATCAGGTCCTGATGTTCGGCATGAATTTGGCGCTGGTCGCGAACAATATCGGCCTGATGTGGGTCGCGATCGAGCTGGCGACGCTCTCCACCGTCCTCATGGTGGGGATCTATCGCACCCACGAGGCGCTCGAGGCGGCGTGGAAGTACTTCATCCTGGGCAGCGTCGGCATCGCCTTCGCGCTGTTCGGGACGATCCTGGTCTACATGGCGGCGCGCCCCGTCGTCGGCGAGGGGCTGCAGGGCATGGTCTGGACCGTGCTGGTCGAGCACGCGTCGAAGTTCGACCCGGCGCTCCTCAACGTCGCCTTCGTCTTCCTGCTTCTGGGCTACGGGACCAAGGTCGGGCTGGCGCCGCTGCACGCCTGGCTGCCCGATGCCCATGCCGAGGGTCCGACGCCGATCTCGGCGGTGCTCTCCGGCCTCCTCCTCAACGTGGCGCTCTATGCGGTGCTGCGCTTCAAGCTGCTTCTGGCGGCCAATCCGGTCGCCCTGGCGCCCGGGCCGCTGATGATCGTCATGGGGCTCACGTCGCTGATCTTCGCCGGCCTCATGCTCTATCGCCGCCGCGACATCAAGCGGTTCTTCGCCTATTCCTCGATCGAGCATATGGGCATCATCACCTTCGCCTTCGGCATGGGCGGCCCGCTGGCGAACTTCGCCGGCCTGCTGCACATGACGATGCACAGCCTGACCAAGTCGGCGATCTTCTTCTCCGTCGGCCACGTCGCCCAGGTGAAAGGCACGCAGCGGATCGCCGAGCTGAAGGGCCTGACGGAAACCCATCCGCTGCTCGGCTGGAGCCTGGTGGTCGGCGTCGCCGCCATCGCCGGGATGCCGCCGCTCGGGATCTTCATGAGCGAGTTCCTCGTCATCAGTTCGACATTCGCGCGCGAGCCGCTGCTGGCCATCCCGCTCGTCCTCGGCCTCCTGATCGCGCTCGGCGCGCTGCTGCTGCGTCTGCACGGGATCGCCTTCGGTACGCCGACAGGGAGCAGGGAGCCGGTCAAGGCATCGCATATTCCGGTATTCGGGCACCTGGCGCTGGTGGCGACCGCGGGATTCTACCTGCCGCCGCCGATCGTCGCCTGGTTCGAGCACATCGCGCGCCTGTTGGGATAAGGGATCCGGAAATGTCCCGTATCTTCGATGTCATCTGCAACGGCACGCCGGTCGCGCACCGGCCCTGGCCGCGCTTCGTCGTCGATGCGCCGGGCTGGATCGGCATCGGCGAAGATCTCGCCGACGGCCAGGCCAGGCTGCTCAGCCTTTGGGCTGAGGTCGGAGCCGTTCACATGGCGGTCATGGTTCCGGGCAGCTCCGGGATTGCGATCTTCACGCTCGACTGCCCCGAAGGACGTTTCCCCTCGCTGGGCGCCCGCCACGCCCCGGCGATCCGTCTGGAGCGGGGCATCGCCGATCTGTTCGGCCTCCAGCCGGTGGATGCGCCGGACACGCGCCGTTGGCTCGACCACGGCCGCTGGGGCATCGCGCATCCGCTGGCGCGCGACGGCGGCGTGACGCCCGCCGATACGACCTATCCGTTCCTGCCGGCCGAAGGCCCCGGGCTGCACCAGGCTGCGGTCGGACCCATTCACGCCGGCATCATCGAGCCGGGCCATTTCCGGTTCACCGTCAATGGCGAGACGGTGGTCCGGCTTGAACAGCGACTGGGCTATACCCACAAGGGGGTCGACGGCCTGATGGCAGGCGCGCCCCTCGACCGGGCCGCGCGTCTCGCCGGCCGTGTCTGCGGCGACAGCACGGTCGCCTACGCGCTCGCTTTCGCGCAGGCAGCGGAAGCGGCGCTCGAAGCCAAGGTTCCGCCACGCGCGTCATATCTGCGCGCGCTGATGGCGGAGCTCGAACGCATGGCCAATCACCTCGGCGATATCGGCGGCATTTGCAACGATGCGTCCTTCGGCCTCCTCCAGGCGCATTTCGCCGTGTTGCGGGAGCAGGTGCTCCGGGCGGCGCATTCTTGCTTCGGACACCGGTTGATGCGCGACGGAATCCTGCCCGGGGGCGTTGCCGTCGATCTCGACGATCGCGGCGCCGCCGCGTTGCGCGATCTCGCGGGTTTCCTCGAGAGCCGGCTTCCGGCGCTCGTCGAGATCTATGACGAGACGGCGTCCCTCCAGGACCGCACCGTCGGCACCGGCATTCTCAAGCCCGCATTGGCGCGCCGGTTCGGCGCGGGGGGCTATGTCGGCCGGGCCTCGGGGCATGAAGCCGATGCCCGCAAGACGCCGGGCTATGCGCCCTATCCATCCCTGCGCTTCGATATCCCCATGCTCGAGGCGGGCGACGTCAACGCGCGCGCCTGGATCCGGATCCGCGAGATCGAGCAGAGTCTCCTGCTGGTCCGGCAAATCCTCGACGAGCTGCCGGGAGGCGAGATCGCGCTGGAGCTGCCGGCCTGCGCAGCAATAAGCGAGGGCGCGGCGCTGGTCGAAGGCTTTCGCGGCGACATCTTCGTCTGGCTCAGGCTCGCCGCCGACGGTCGGGTCGAGCGCTGCCACCTGCGCGATCCGTCCTGGTTCCAATGGCCGCTCCTGGAAGCGGCGATCGAGGGGAACATCATCGCCGATTTCCCGATCTGCAATAAGTCGTTCAACTGCGCCTATTCGGGCCATGATCTCTGAGAGGCCGTAGTTCATGCGCCACCTGCTCCTCGAAAGCCTGCTCAAGGGTCCGCTGACGGAAAGCGGCCCCGGCCCCGACGCGGCGGCGATGGACGAGCTTGCCTCCGCTTTGGCTGCCCGTTCGCGGCGACGGCTCGGGCGAAGCCTCTCGATCCGCGAGGTCGATACGGGCTCATGCAACGGCTGCGAGCTCGAGATCCACGCCCTCAGCAACGCCTACTACGATGTCGAGCGTTTCGGCCTGCGCTTCGTCGCATCGCCGCGTCATGCGGATGTCCTGCTGGTCACCGGCCCGGTGACCAAGAACATGAAGGAAGCGCTCGAGCGAGCCTATCGCGCGGCGCCGGATCCGAAGTGGGTCGTCGCGCTCGGCGATTGCGCGCTCGACGGCGGCTGCTTCGCCGGAAGCTATGCCGTGGTGGGCAGCGTCGCCGCGGTCATTCCGGTCGACCTCCATATTCCCGGCTGCCCGCCGACGCCGGTCGCCATCCTGAAGGGCTTGCTGGCATTGCTGGATCAGGTCAGCGCTTGAGAGCGCATTCAGCGACCCAGGAACCACCAGAGCGCGAGACCAAGGACCACGATACCGGCGCCGGCCCACGCCATCGACGACGCCCCTCTCGCAGGCCGCGCATCACCCGCTTCGGCCGACATCACGCCGGCTGCCGCGGCGCCGACGGGAACCGTGGCGTCCTCGATCGGCAATCTCGGTCCAGCCGGCGCCGCTGCCGCTGTTTCGCGGTTTCCGGCGCGCGACTCGACCGCGGCGGCAAAGCCGGAAAAGAAGTCGTCCGCCATCTTGCGCGCAGCGCCGTCGATCAGCCGCGAGCCGATCTGTGCAAGCTTGCCGCCGATCTGCGCATGCACTTCGTATTTCAGAAGGGTGCGGCCGCCGGGCCCATCCTCGAGGCGCACTTTGGCGCCGCCCTTGGCGAAGCCCGCCGCGCCGCCCTGGCCCTCGCCGTTCAGCGTGTAGCCGTTGGGCGGGTCGATATCGCTCAAGGTGATCCTGCCGCTGAACTTCGCCTTCACCGGGCCGACCTTGGCTGTGACCTGGGCGGTCATCTCGGTCTCGGAGAGCCGGTTGACCTCCTCGCAGCCGGGGATCGATTGCTTCAGGATCTCGGGATCGTTCAATCCTGCCCAGACTGCCGCGCGCGGGGCGTTGATCTGGTGTTCTCCGGTCATGTCCATGGCGGCAGTCCTTCGTACTTCAGCGTGAATGAGAGAGAGGTGGTGCTTTCGAATGCCCGGCCGATCAGCCGCAACAGGAACGCGGCGCATCCGCCGCTTCATGCGCCGCGTCGCCGTCCTTCACCGCGGCGCGGCGATGCGCCACGATCTCCGCCAGGATCGACAGCGCGATTTCCTCCGGCTCGATGCCGTGGATGTCGAGGCCGGCGGGCGCCTTGAGCCGCGCGATCCGCGCGGCGGCAAGGCCGTTCTCCGCGATCTGCGCCTTCAGGACTTGCGCCTTGCGCCGGCTGCCGACGAAGGCGATGTAGCGCGCCTCGGTGCCGAGCGCCGCCGTCAGCGCTTCGCGATCGCGCTTGCCCTGGGTCGCCACGACCACATAATCCGACTCCTCGATCCCCACGGCGGCAAGGTCAAATCCGGTGATCTGCCGATCGTCGGCGTCGAACACGCCGAGATCGTCGGCGAGCGCCGCGGCCACGATGCGATAGCCCATCCGCCGGCCGAGATCCGCGACGGCGATCGCGACCGGCGAGGCGCCGCAGACGACCAGGCGCGGGCTCGGCCGCATCGGCTCGACGAAGATATCGACGGTGCCGCCGCTCGGGCAGGAGCTCTTATGCAGCTCGGTGCCGTCGACATCGACGGCGCTCACCACTTCGTCCTTCGGCTTCACGCGGATCAAACGCGGCTTGCCTTCGCGCAAGACCAGCTCGGCGGTCTCGCGGATCGAGCGCTGGACGCAATTGCCGCCCATGAAGCCCTTGATCGCGCCGTCCTGCAGCACGACGGCCTTGGCGCCGGCCTTGGCCGATGTCGCATGTTCGGTGCGGACCACGGTCGCGACGCAGAAGCTCTCACCGGCCTCCTTCATGCGGGCGATCAGCGGGATGACGTCGAGATCCGGCCGGTGCATCGCGGCCTCCTTCCTAAAGTAGCGCCAATTGCGGCTCGAGCGCCGCGAGGTCGGCAAGCGTCGCCGCCGGCGCGAAGAGATCGATGTAAGGCAGGCTCGCCGCCATGCCGCGGGCGACCGGCGCATAGTCGCGCCAGCCGATCAGCGGGTTGAGCCAGATGAGACGCCGCGCCCGCTGCTTCAGCATCGCAAGCTCGTCGGCAAGGCGCTCCGGCGCGTCGGTGTCGTAGCCGTCGCTCATGACGACGACCACGCTGCGGGAATCGATGACGGATTTGGCGTAGCGTGCATTGAAGGCTGCGAAACAGCCCGCGATCCGCGTGCCGCCGCCGAAGCCCTGGCTGAGCAGGGTCAGCCGATCGACGGCGCGGATCGGATCGGGGTCCTTGAGCGCATCGCTGATCCGGGCAAGCCGCGTGTGGAACAGGAACACCTCGACCGCGATGGTCGACCCGGCGAGGCCGCGGGCGAAAGCCAGGAAGGCCCGCGCATAGGGCTTCATCGAGCCGGAGACGTCGAGCAGCAGGATCAGATTGACCGGGCGCTCCGGCCGCCTCTTGCGCAAGAGCTCCAGCGGCTCCATGCCATGGACCAGGTTGCGCCGCAGCGTCCGGCGCAGATCGATCGCATGACCGCGGCGCGACGCACGGCGCCGGCGGCTCAGCCGATAGCGCATGGCCTGGGCGAGTCGCTCGGCGATGCGCGCGGCCTCCGCCTGCTCTTCGGGATCGGCGAGTTTGTCGAGGCCGGCGCGCATGAGCTGCTCGCGCCGGCTGGCGATCAGCCGCCCCGCGGCGTCGCGATGGGTGGTCGGCTCGTCGCCGTCCATGAGCTGGGCCTGCGGCGCCTCTGCGCGCTTGTCGCCATTGTTCGGCAGCACGCGGTCCCAGAGCGGCGGCGGACGCAATTCGCGATGGTTGGACGAGACGTCGTTGGCCGGCACCACGCGTTTCAGGCCGCGGCCCGACCAATAGGCGTCATAGAGCTCGTCGAATCCCTCCCACTGATCGCGGCTGGCGGCGAGCAGCACCTTCATGCCGAGCCGCGCCGCCGCCGGGTCCTCGACCGTGCCCGCGACGAGGCTCAGCGCCGACATCGCCTCGCCGGGACCGATGCGGTAGCCGCTGCGCCGAAGATGCGCGACGAAACCCGCGACGCGTTCGGACGGTGGTTGGGTCATGACGGTTGCGGCGAACGGCGCGCGAAGAATGCCCTGACGCCGCTCCATACAATCGGCCCGTCATGCCCGGGCTTGACTCGGGCATCTGTATCCGATGGAGCACCAGACCCCCGGGTCAAGCCCGGGGGTGACGTGTTCATTTGAAGCGCCGCCCGCTCCTCTGCCAGAACCTGCATCCAGAGCGCGCACCCGCAGCAGCACATGTCACGCCACCTTGCCGACCAGGCGCGCGGTGACTTCGGGCGTGATCGCCTTCAGGTCGGCGTCGGTCTTCAACAGGCAGGCAAGGCTCGCCTGCAGGGCGATCGGATCGCGATCGAGCGCGCCGACCCGCATGCCGATCAGCGCCCGCGCCCAGTCGATGGTCTCGGCGACGCCGGGTTTCTTCTGCAGATCCTCGCGGCGCAAGGCCTGCACGAAGCGCACGATCTGGCCGAGGATATGCTGATCCGCGCCCGGGATATGGGCACGCAGGATCCGCAGCTCCTTCGCTTCGTCGGGGAACTCGACATAGGCATAGAGGCAGCGCCGGCGCAAAGCATCGGAAAGCGCGCGGGTGCCGTTCGAGGTCAGCACCACATGCGGGACCGACGTCGCTGCGATGGTGCCGAGCTCGGGGATGGTGATCTGGAAATCGGAAAGCACTTCCAGGAGATAGGCTTCGAACTCCTCGTCGGCGCGGTCGATCTCGTCGATCAGCAGCACCGGCGGCCTCGGCTGCGAGATCGCGTCCAGCAGCGGCCGGCGCAGCAGGTAGTCTTCGGTGAAGACGTGCTTCTCCAAGGCCGCCGCCTTCATGCCCTCGCCCTCATGGGCGCGGATGGCCAGCAATTGGCGCTGGTAGTTCCATTCGTAGATCGCCGCCGCGGCGTCGAGGCCTTCGTAGCATTGCAGGCGGATGAGCCTCGTGCCGAGCAGCCGGGCCAGCGCCTTGCCGACCTCGGTCTTGCCGACGCCGGCCTCGCCTTCGAGCAGGAGCGGACGCTGCAGATCGACGGCGAGGGTCAGGGCCATCGCGAGGCTGTCCTCGGCGACGTAGCCCGCCGCATCCAGTCTCTGCTGCAGCGCCCGGTAATCGAAGCTCATCGGGCTACTTCACCAATCCCAGCTTCTGCGCGGTCTTCCAGACGCGCCAGTGGTCATGCGGCATCTGGGTATGCGTGAGCCCGAGATGGGCGAAGGCATCGCAGACCGCGTTGGAGAAGCAGGAGACACCGCCGACATTGGGCGACTCGCCGACGCCCTTTGCGCCGATCGGATGATGCGGCGAGGGCGTGACGGTGAAATCGGTCTCCCAGACCGGCGTCTCGACGGCGGTCGGCAGGAAGTAGTCCATGAAGCTGCCGCCCGAGACGTTGCCGGTCTCGTCATAGGCGATCTCCTGGCCCATGGCGATCGCCAGGGCCTCGGTCAGGCCGCCATGGACCTGCCCCTCGATGATCATCGGATTGATGCGCGTGCCGCAATCGTCCAGCGCATAGAAGCGCCGGATATGTGTGACGCCGGTATCGACGTCGATATCCGCGACGCAGATATAGGCACCGAACGGATAGGTCATGTTCGGCGGGTCATAGTAGCTGACCGCCTCCAACCCGGGCTCGATGCCGGGGATCGCCTTGTTATAGGCGGCGAAGGCGATCTCCTTCATGGTCTTGAAGCGATCGGGCGCGCCCTTGACCTGGAAGCGATCGACATCCCATTCGAGGTCGCTGTCATGCACTTCGAGCAGATAGGCGGCGATCATCTGCGCCTTGGCGCGGATCTTCCGACCCGCCATCGCCGTCGCGGCGCCCGCGACCGGCGTCGAGCGCGATCCATAGGTGCCGAGGCCATAGGGTGCGGTGTCGGTGTCGCCCTCCTCCACGGTGATATCGGAGGCCGGCAGGCCGATCTCGGTCGCCAGGATCTGCGCGAAGGTGGTCGCATGGCCCTGGCCCTGGCTGATCGTGCCGAGGCGGGCGATGGCGCTGCCGGTCGGATGGATGCGGATCTCGCAGCTATCGAACATGCCGAGGCCGAGGATGTCGCAATTCTTCACCGGACCGGCGCCGACGATCTCGGTGAAGAAGGCGACGCCGATGCCCATGAGGGTGCGGGTCTCGCCGCGCGCGAAAGCCTCGCGGTTCTTCTTCTGCTCCTCGCGCAACGCCTTGTAGTTCACCGTCTCCAGCGCCTTGTCGAGCGCGGTCTCGTAATCGCCGCTGTCATATTCCCAGCCGAGCGCCGACTTGTAGGGGAACTGCTCCTTGCGGATGAAGTTCTTCCGCCGCACTTCCGCCGGATCCATGTTCAGCTTGCGCGCCAGCACATCCATCATGCGCTCGATGAAGTAGCTGGCCTCGGTCACGCGGAACGAGCAGCGATAGGCGACGCCGCCCGGCGCCTTGTTGGTGTAGACGCCGTCGACCGACAGGAAGGCGGTCGGGATGTCGTAGGAGCCGGTGCAGATGTTGAAGAAGCCGGCCGGGAACTTGGTGGGATCGGCGCAGGCATCGAACGCGCCGTGATCGGCGACCACATGGCATTTCAATCCGGTGATGCGGCCGTCCTTGGTGGCCGCGATCTCGCCGGTCATGTGATAGTCGCGGGCGAAGGCTGTGGCGGTCAGGTTCTCGATCCGGTCCTCGATCCATTTCACCGGCACGCCCAGCACGATCGAAGCCACGATCGAGCAGATATAGCCGGGATAGACCCCGACCTTGTTGCCGAAGCCGCCGCCGATATCGGGCGAGACGATGCGGATCTTGTGCTCCGGGATGCCGGAGATCAGCGAGGCCACCGTGCGCACCGCGTGCGGCGCCTGGAAGGTGCCCCAGACGGTCAGGTGCGTGTTGATCTTGTCCATCGAGGCGACGCAGCCGCAGGTCTCCAGCGGACAGGGATGGACGCGCTGATAGGAGATGAATTCCCTGGCCACGACGTCGGCGCCGGCCAGCGCCTTGTCGGCGCCGTCTTTGTCGCCGATCTCCCAGGTGAAGATGTGGTTGGGATGCCGACGCGGGCCATGGGCGCCGCTGGTCTTGCCTTCGAGATCGTGGCGCAGCACCGGCGCATCGGCATCCATCGCATGCAGCGGATCGACCAGGGCCGGCAGATCCTCGTACTCGACCTCGATCAGCTCGACGGCATCGGCCGCGATGTAGCGGTCGGTCGCGACGAGGAAGGCGACCTCCTGGTTCTGGAACAGCACCTTGTCCACCGCGAGCACCGCCTGCACGTCGCCGGCCAGGGTCGGCATGTAATGCAGGTTGAGCGGCTTCAGGTCGTCGGCGGTCAGCACCGCCTTGACGCCGGGCAGCGCCAGCGCCTTGGACTTGTCGATGCTCTTGATCCTGGCATGGCCGTAGGGCGAGCGCACGAAATCGCCGAACACCATGCCGGGCAGCTTCATGTCATCGACATAATTGCCCTTGCCCTGGGTGAAGCGGACGTCCTCGACGCGCTTGCGCTTGGAGCCCAGGCCTTCGAGTTTCGCGGTGCGTTCCTGCACCGAGGTTCCATCGGCGGCGCTCATTCTGCGGCCTCCTTCTTGGTGGAGAGCTGATCCGCGGCGGCGCGGATCGCCTTCACGATGTTCTGATAGCCGGTACAGCGGCAGAGATTGCCGGCGATCCCGGCGCGGATCTCGGCCTCGCTCGGATCGGGATTCTCCTGCAGCAGCCGGTAGGCGCGGGTGATCATGCCCGGCGTGCAGAAGCCGCATTGCAGGCCGTGATGCTCGCGGAACGCCTCCTGCAACGCATGCAGCGACCCGTCGGCATTGGCCATGCCTTCGATGGTCGTGACCGTCGCCCCATTGGCCTGGGCGACGAACATCGTGCAGGACTTCACCGACTTGCTGTTGAGATCGACGGTGCAGGCCCCGCAATGGCCGGTGTCGCAGCCGATATGCGGGCCGGTCAGCGACAGGTTCTCGCGCAGGAAGTGGATCAGCAGGGTCCTGGGCTCGGCGAGGGCTTCGATCTCGCCGCCATTGACCGTCATCTTCACATGCATCTTCGCCATCATCCTCTCCCCTTACGCCTGACCCTGGCCCGCGCGCTTCGCGGCGGCTTCGATCGCGCGCCGCGTCATGACGCCGGCGACCGACTTCCGGAAATCCGCCGGGCCGCGCGCATCCTTGGGCGCCGGCTGTGCCGCTTGCACCGCCGCCTGCGCCGCCTTGGCGATCGTGGCGGCGTCGAGCGCCGAGCCGATCAGCGCCTGGGCCGCGGCCTCGGCGAGGATCGCGGTATCGCCGAGATTGGTGAGCGCGATGGCCGCCGCACTGCATTTGCCGCCGGAGACGGTCAGGATCACCGCGGCCGCGGCGGTCGCGTAATCGCCGATCTTGCGCTTCTGCTTCACATAGGCGCTTCCGTGACCCGCCGGGGGTTTCGGAATGCGGATCGCGGTCAGGATCTCGCCGTCCTTGAGCTCGGTCGCATAGGCGCCCTGATAGAAGCCGCGAGCCTTGATCTCCCGCGTGCCGCTCGCCCCCTTCGCCAGATAGACCGCGTCGAGCGCCATCATGACGGCGGGCATGTCGTTGCCGGGATCGCCATTGGCGACATTGCCACCCAAGGTCCCGCAAGAACGGACCTGGGGGTCGGCGATCTGTTCCGCGGTCTCCTTCAGGATCGGCAAAGCGGCGGCG
Organism: Dongiaceae bacterium; assembly: GCA_035545355.1. Taxonomy (GTDB): domain Bacteria; phylum Pseudomonadota; class Alphaproteobacteria; order Dongiales; family Dongiaceae; genus Dongia. The sequence goes on along the minus strand of DASZYM010000255.1, from coordinate 2,302 downwards.
AGCTCCTTGGAGAGGATGATCTCGCGCTGGGTGGTCATGGCGCCGATCTCGAAGGCGGCGCCGGCATCCTTGATGCCCCTGAGGGACCCGATGTCCTGGAGGTCGACCAGATGCGACGGCTGGGCCAGGCGCAGCTTCATCATCGGGATCAGGCTATGGCCGCCGGCGACGACCCTGGCCTCGTCGCCGTATTGGGCGAGGAGCTTGACGGCGTCATCGAGGCTGACGGGCCGGTGATAGTCGAAAGCGGCAGGTATCATGGCTCTCCCTCCCGGGGACGTGTTCTTGGTGTTGGCCAAGACCTTGATCCGATGGGGAGAAGCACGTCAGGCGTAACTGACCATCGCCGCCCGCTTTGCACGAAATGCGGCTTTCCCGCACGAACGGCGAATCATGAGAGACGCCGGGGGGCCGGCGAAGATCACACGATCCGATCGTGGGTGAGGGAGGCCGACAGGGACGGTCAGGGCGCCGTCGGGCTCGGCGGCGACCGGCTTAGAGGCCGAGGGCCTTCCGCACTTCCGGCACGTGGCCGCGGCTGACCGGGACGAGATTGTCCTCGGGTCCCGGCACGACCAGGAAGGCCTTGTCATGCTTCCGCTGGAAGGCGCGGGCGTATTCCATGTTCACCAGGAAGCTGCGATGGGTGCGCATGAAGCTGCGTCCGGCCACCATTTCCTCGACCTTGGAGATCGACCAGGGGCAGAAATGGCTCTCCTGCCCTTCATAGAGTCGGGTGTAATGGCCCTCGGCCTGGATCGCCGTGATCCGGTTCGCCTCGACGAAGAAGGTGAGACCGCCCTGCTCATAGGGGAGCCGGATCTTTTCGGGCGCCTCCGGCACGACCTCCAGCGCCCGGATCTCGGGCTTCGGCCGCGCTGGCGGCGCCGGCTGCGGTTCGGGGGCCGCGAAGGAGGCGGGAATTGCCGGCCCGGCCGGCGCCGCGATCAAGCCGGCCGCGGGCCACGGCAGGGCGGTGAGCAGGAAGAGGCCGCAGACGACGAAAGCCGCGAAGGCCACGATCAAGGCGAGATAGCCGTCCTGGATCGTCGGCTGGGCGAGGCCGACGAGCTCGCTCACCGGGATGAAGCGCGTGAAGATCATCGCGGTGTAATGCATGCTGGAAATCGTGATGCCCAGCAGCACCGCGGCCAGCGAAAGCTGCAGCAGGGTCCGGCGACGATAGGCGATCTGCACGACCGCCATCGACGAAAGGATCGCGATGCCGGAGGAGAGGAAGACTCCGACGGGGGCGTATTCCACCAGGCAGTTGCCGCCGATCGCCCGCATCCCGATGTAATGCATCGTCACGATGCCAAGGCCGATCAAAGTGCCGGAGACGGCGGTGCGCCACAGCTTGCGCTCGCCCATATGCACGAAGGACAGGCCCAAGCCGGTGATCAGGATCGAAACCAGCACCGAGCTCAGCGTCGAGAGCGCATCGTAGCTGATCGAGATCGGCAGGCGCAGCGCGAGCATGCCGACGAAATGCATGGACCAGATGCCGCCGCCCAAGGCGCAAGCCGCCTCGCCGATCCGGATCCGCCGCGCGGGCGTGGGAAGCGCGCTCAAATCGCCGGCCAGTCTCAATCCGGTGAAGGATGCCATGATGGCGATGAGCACCGACGCCATCACGAGCATGGGGTCGTACGAAAACAGCATTTCCGTCCCGTCGCGACCTGCCGTCCGGTGACTCGTTGGAATCGATTTTAAAGAGCGGGCAGGTTCTTGGCCTCCGAGTCTGGCGGAGGCGTCCTATCAAATCAAGAGCGCGCTCGGTGTCATCCCGACATGCCCGATTACCGCGCCGAAATCGGGCTCTGCGCGATTTCGATATAGTCAGACGTAGCTATCGCATCGCGTCCGCGCAACGCGCGTCGTCGATGTCACACCAGCCGACGCGGGATGCTGAACGCAAAGCGACGCGTCATGACCAAGGCATCGTCCTCATAGGCCTCCATCGATGCCGAGAGCTCGAACGTGTTCTCGGTCGATGCGAGCACGAGCGTCGATTTGGTCCGCACGTTCCAGCCGGGCCGCGAGAGCGACCAGTCGCCCCAGCCTTCGACCCGCGCCGAATTGGGCTGATGGCGGGTGATGCGGAATGCCTCGCCGCCTTGATGCGAGACTTCGGTCCCGGTCGCCTTCACCTGGTAGTCGCTCTTGGCGCGATGCACATGGATGACGGTCTCGCCGCTCGCGGGATCCTCGACGGTCGTGCGAGTCCGTCCGCCTGCGGCGTGGACCACGACAGCGCCAGGCTCCTTGGCGATCGCCGGACCGAATTGCTGCGCTTTCGGCA